>JASHQN010000088.1 GCA_030039135.1 Thermoplasmata archaeon
CGTCGGGGAGACCTTTCCTTCGAGATATGGATGCACGGGCCGATCGGGGTCCTGAAGGTCGCCGATCGGGCGACCGGCGACGTCCTCGACGATCGACTTCAGGCTCCAGCTCGTCCGGCGACGAGACGGCCCTGTCGCGGTGGCCTCCTCGTCCACGGTTCCGCCTCGGGCCGCCTCCTCATAAATCCCCCGTTCGAGGGGTAGTGGGCTCCGCCCGATCCGGCCGACCCAGGCTCCCCGCCAGAAGCTCGTACTCCGGGGTCGAGGCGACGATCGCGAGGGGGAGATGGAGCTCGCCGATGCGCCACAGCGATTCGGAGTAGCCGGTGTCCCGGGGCAACCTCGCCTTGGGCAGCCATTCGCCCTCCGCACCGGTGAGTCCGAAGAACGATCGGGCCCCCTCCGAGATCTCGGGCAGACGGAGAAAGGCGGTCGCGTAGAGGTTCCTCAGCACGGCTCGGCCGCTCGACCGCCCGAGGAAATCCTCCGGGCTTTGGCTCAGGAGCAGGAGGCCGGCGTTGTAGTGGCGGACGTGACGCACGACCCGATCGAGGAACTCCGCGGTAGCCTCGTGGCGCACGAGCAGGTGGGCCTCGTCGACGACGACGAGCTTCGGCCCCGCGGAGCGCGTCAGCCGACCGTAGGCCCAGTCGAGCACGTAGGATAGGTGGAACGGGAGGTGCTCGTCGGGCACCCCGGTGAGGTCGACGCCGACGAGCGTCGAATCGGTCGTGACGGTCGTGGGACCGTTGACGTGACAGAGCGAACCCGTCCGGAAGATCTCGAGGAGCGTGACCAGCCGGGGGGAAGCGGAGGTCCCTCGGCCCACTTCGTCCGCAAGGTCGCCGAGGAGCGGCACCGTGGGGCCGCGCGCGTAGAGCCGATGGATCGCGGAGTCGAGGGTCGCCGCCTCTTCGTCCGTCAGACTCGGGAAGAGGGCGCGGAACATCGCGGCGACCCGGGCCGATTTCTCGGCCCGGTCGCCCGCGGTCGTGGCCGGATCGAGCGGGTTCAATCGACCGGGAGCCGCTCCGGCAATCGAGATCACGGTCCCTCCGAGACGTCGCACCAACCCGGCGAACTCGCCGAGCGGATCGAGGACGATCGTAGAGGCCTCCGGGCGCATCCAGCGGGTCCGCAAGAGGGTCAGGGCGGCGGTGAACGTCTTTCCCGAGCCGGTCGTGCCAAAGATCCCCCACGAGTAGCTCGCCTGCGCCCACCGGTCGATGAACACCGGACTCGCATCGGAGAGCGCCAGACCGAGGAGCACGCCGCCCGGCTCGACGATTGACTCGTCGACGAACGGGAAGAGCGCGGCGACCCCGTCCGTGGGGAGGGTCTGCCAGTACCCCGCGGGCCGGGACTCGCCGGCGTCGAGTGCCGGGGGCGTCAGGGTAGCCCGCACCTCGTAGCGAGGGGATCGGACGCGGAAGCCGAACGCCGCGAGCCGTTCCACGAGCCGCGCGCGGACTCCCTCGACCTGGGGTCGCGAGGTTCCGAACGCTACCCAGGCCAGTCCGACCTTCCAGAGCTCCTGGTTGCGGCGAGCGACCTCTCGCCCGAAACGCTCCGCCGTCTCGCGCTCGACCTCGAGGGCGGAGGTCTCGCTCCCCGCGGTGCCGCTGGCGAGCTCGGCCTCCGCCACCGCGCGGGCCCCATGGATGATCTCGAGGGCTCGGGGGGAGGGGATGCGGTGCGCTTCGATCCGAAGCTCGACCGATTCCGTGGTCGTCAGGACTCGACCGAGGAACCCGAACGGCACCTCCGGCGGGAACTGGCGGACGAGCAGCGGCGCCCGGTACTGGCGTCCGACACGCAACCAGGTCACCCCTTCCGCGGGGTCGTCCCGGGTTCCGGGCGGCATCAACGGACTCCGGAGCGCGCGGTCGCTCGGCCGCGCCGCCGGTCGAGCAGCCAGAGCGGGAGGAGGGAGAGGGAGAGGACAAGACCACGACCGGCCGCCCACGGCGGATCGAGCGCGACGAAGGCCGCCCCTCCGAGCCCGACGCAAGCCCAAGCGATCCCGGTGCCGACTGGCCGAGAGGTCTCCCGCCCGCTTCGGGACCAACCGGCCATCCAACCCGCGGCGGCGAGCGCGACGAGCGCGGCGACGAGGGAGTTCAGCGGCGGGAAGAGAAGCGCGAGCGCGCCGGCGATGACGCCCAGCCCGACCGCGACGCGGAACGTATCGAGTTCCAGCGGCGCACGCGGGACCGGGCGGGGCGTCATCGGCGGGTCCGCCCCTGCGACCAACCACCTCGACGGACCGCGTCCTCCAGCGCCCGGCCCGCGAGCCGCGCCGCTCGAATGCCAAGTAGGGAGAGGCGATCGATGAGGGCCGACGCACGGAGGTCGAGTTCGGCGACCGCTTCGGGCCCGGTCCGAGTCGTTCCGAGGACGAGCTCGACCCGACGCAGCCGGCGTCGGCGGCACAGGAGGGTCACGAGCTGTCCGTAGCCCTCGGCGGCGGGTCGGTCGGGCCGATCGTCGGCGATGCCCGCCGGGACGAGCCGGTCGGGCGGCAGGGGACCCGAGGCCACCCGGATGGCCAGGGGACCGTCCAGGGATCGAAGGAGCTCTCGGAACAACTCGAATCGGCGGGCGAGTTCCACCGGAGGCAGATAGGAGGTCGGGGAGCCCCCCGCCCGCACGATCGCGAGCGACTGACCCGTCGCGATCGTCACGAGCCCTCGGCGGGCGACGGGTCCTGGCGCGGTGACGGTCATCGCCGACCTCCGCGGGAGCCTGGAGAACGCCCACCGCAAGAACGCGACCGCGCGATCATCGATCGCGAGGCCGTCGATGCGGATGACGGCCACCGCGAACCCCGCGGCGATGATCCCGACCCACACGAACGATGACGTGAACGGAAGAACGAGGGCTCCCGCGGCCGCGTACGAGAGGAACTTGAGCGCGTCGCGCGCCGATGGGAACGGACCGAACCGCAACCGCCGATCGAGCCGTTCGG
>JASHQN010000089.1 GCA_030039135.1 Thermoplasmata archaeon
CGTGAACGGGTAGAGCTTCGTTGGCGCCGATCGCTCGATGCGCACTCCTAGATCTCGACCGGTCACCATCGAGGTAGGCCTCGGCTCCCGAGACATTCGGGTGGTCTAAGTCACTTCCGTGGCGCCGAGGTAAGAGCCACCTTGCCCGTCGCTCGCGAGTATCAGAGCCATCCCGGCCCTACGGACGATCCCGCACCTTACCGTCCGGCCGAGCCCGTTCATCGAAGACACGGTAGCGACTCGCCGCCCTCCTTCCGAGGATCGAAAGGGGTTGGCGGTGTTCTGCGCGACAGCGACGCCCCCTACCGGCTTTTATCGGGCGTGCGAGTTCCGCCTGCCGGAGAGCCGTTCCGGCCGTCCAGCAGGCGCAGGTCTCGCCGAGGCACGATGAACACACCGCAAAGCGGGATCTTCGCCCTCGGCACGTTTGCCCACATCTACCTCGAATTCGATCGCAGGAGCAGGCATCATGCCCGCACTCTCGTGAGAGCCGTCGCCAGCCTTCGCGAACCGCGGACTACGCTCGGCGGCGTCAACATGGTCTGCGGGTTCCGCCCCGAGCTCTGGAAGGAGGTGGTCCCGCACGGTCTCCCTCCTGAGGTTGCAGGGTTCAACCGCGATCTGGTCGGCCCGGACGGCTACGCGATGCCGGCCACGCAGCATGACGCCGTCCTTTGGCTCTCCGGTGGATCCTATGACGTCGTGTTCGACACCGCGCGGCAGGTCGTGCACTCCCTGGATTCTGTCGCCACGCTCGCGGACGAAACCTCCGGGTGGCCGTACCACCACGATCGCGACCTGACCGGATTCGTCGACGGTTCGGAGAATCCAACGCTGCTCGAGGCCCCCACGGTCGCCGTGATCCGGGAAGGCGCGCCCGGCGCCGGAGGCAGCGTCCTCCTCCTTCAGAAGTGGAAGCATGAGGCCGCCCGTTGGGACGCCCTGTCCGTACATTCTCAGGAGCAGGTCATCGGCAGGACGAAAGCCGAGAGCATAGAGCTCGACCCGCGGCCGGAGGACTCTCACGTAGCGCGCACCGACCAGGACGTCTTCGGGAACATCTTCCGGCGCAACGTGCCCTACGGGAACGTAGAGGATCACGGCACGATGTTCGTGGGCTTCAGCGCCGACCAACGTCCGCTCGTTCGGATGCTGGAGAGCATGGTGGGGATACCGAACGGCGTACGGGACGCGCTCACGCGGTACACCAAGCCCCTGACCGGGGCCTACTACTTCGTTCCGTCGACCGAGGCGATCCGGAGATTCGTGAAAGAGTCCGACCCAGACTAGGGGCCGGCGTCGAGAACCTGCTCCTGAGGACCGACGTCGGAAAGGAAGCGGCGGTACGTCGCCCGGAGGCAGGATAGATGCCCGAGATGAATCGCTTCGCTCGCTTCTTCGTCAACCGCTCCGCCGCGCGACGTGCCAAGGGCCGATACCGCTGGATCCGCGAACATGTCCCGGTTCCGGAGGGCGCGGCCTGTCTCGAGATCGGATGCGGGAACGGAGAATTCTGCGCTCGGTTCGTGGCCGGGTACCGGCCGGCACGATACGTCGCGACCGACGTCGATCCCTTTCAGCTCGACGAAGCCAACCGGACCCTTCGCCGTCGCTTCTCGGGAAACTTTCCCCCGGGGGTGGGCGTGGAGAAGGCGGACATGCTTGCGCTGCCGTTTCCCGAGCGATCTTTCGACGTCGTCCTCACGTTCGTCGCCTTGCATCACGCCGGACCCGCCCACCGCGACTTCACGCGAGTCCCGCTCGCGCTTTCCCAGATCGACCGCGTACTTCGTCCGGGGGGCTGCCTGATCTACGCAGAAATCCTCCACAAAGACGCGATCCGCAGGTGGTTGGCGGACCACGGTTACTCGATCGTGGAGATCGAGCATCGGTTTCGGGTCGAGTCGGTCGCAGCCCGGAAGCCCTCCGCCTCGTCGGAGCCGGCGAAGCCCGTAGCCGGTCCCGGGTAGGCATCCGCGTTCGCCTCCAAGGGGTCGTGCGGCCGAATCACGTTCATCCTGCCCGCGCGCCTCTTCCGGACGAGCCGCCTCGGCGAGGCACCTCATCTCCGACGGCGGATCGAGAGGTCCGCGCGCACGGACGGTTCGTCGCTCGGCTTCAGAAAGTATTAAGATACGACAATGAGAAACATCGCTGTGCTGCCGTGTCCGCACCTCCGAGCGCCCCCAGCGCCGCTGCGCCTCCCGAGCTGACCCCGTCAGGTCCGTACCCGTACATTCCCCCGTACGCCCCATCGGCGCCGGCGCCGCCGCGACGCCGAACGGGCCTCTGGGTCGCGATCGCCGTCGCCGTGGTGGTCGGGCTGCTCATCCTGTCGCTCGCCCTGGTCGGCATCCTCCCGATCTTTCCCTCGTCCTCGTCGAAGGGACCGGCGCTCACCTACGACCAAGCCCTGCCGCTCGCGGACGACGCCGCGCAGGGCACGAGCGGAGGCTCGTGGGCCCTGGTCGAAAGCGTCGGGATCATGTCGCCGATCTCCGCATCCGAGAACCTGAGCGCGCTGGGTTCTTCCGGATGCAATTTTACGATCCTCAACGGAGGGTCCGGTGTGGTCACGCTCCCCTCTGGAGCCGCGAACCAGACGGCAGGAACGGCGGTGGGGTGGCTGTTCCTCTACCGGAATGCCGCCGAGGAAGTCCTGATGGTCACGGTGTTCGACGGGACGGCTTCGGCCCTCGCCACGATCGCCGCGGAGCAATCTTGCTCCAGTGTGTTCGCGCTGCTCAACGTCGTCCCATCCAGCGTTATCGATAGCTCATCGGCCGCCGCTGACGTGCAGGTCGACGCGGCAGCGTTCCTCGCGGACCACTCGGGGGTGACCTCGAGGTACGCGCTCGTCGGCGGCATCTCGTTCCTGGGCCTCCACGTGGGCGCGGAATGGGCGGTGAACTACACCACCTGCCCGGAAGAGGCCTCCACCGGGACGACCGGAGCGTACTTCAACGCCACCTTGAATGCGACGAGCGGCGCGGTGATCTTCTCCGCGACCGATTCGAGCATCCAATGTCCGAGCGGCGGCACGATCAACCTCGTACGCGACGCGGGACCGAGCGGTCCCTTGGCCGACAACCCCTTGCCAGCGATGCTCGCCCGCAGCCATTGAGGTCAGGATCGGGACCGTCTCGGTAGAGCGGCCTCGCGGTCCTTTATCCCTCTACGTGGCTCGCTGTCCCAGTGTCCACGCTCCACGCTCCGAGCCGACGGTCCGGGGTAGGTCGGCCCTCATTCCCGGTGAGCAAGGATCCCTCCGTGGCTCCGACCTTCTGCTCCACGTGACGCGGCAACCCGAGGCCCCGGGCGCCCGTGGCATCTTGGGCAGCTTTGCGAGGCCGAGCGGGGCTTCGGGGCGGGTCGTCGGCTGGCTCCTCGCGCGATTCAACTCGCGACTGAACCGAGACGCCGTGCTGCGGCTTTCTCCTGGGCCGTCCGCGAGCGTGCTGGAGATCGGCTTCGGCCCGGGGGTGGGCATCCGCCGCCTCTCCGAGCGGGTCACGACGGGGCTCGTGGCGGGGATCGATCCGTCCGACGTCATGCATCGTCAGGCGACACGGCGCAACCGCGAGGCCATACGGTCGGGCCGCGTCGTGTTGCGCTACGGGACCGCGGACGAGCTGCCATGGGAGCGTGGAACGTTCGACGCGGTGCTCTCGCTGAACAACATCCTGCTCTGGCAGCCGCTGGGCCAGGGCTTGCGCGAAGTCCATCGGGTCCTTCGCCCCGGCGGCACGCTATTGGTCGGTATCCACGAATGGGCGGCCCGCGGCGAGTCACTCCCCGGAGCGGGCTCTCTCGCCCAGGTCGAGGAGTCGTTGGCCGGAAGTCTTCGCGTCTCGGGGTTCGGAGGGATCGCCACCGAGCTGGTCCGCGCTCCGATGGGCCACGCGCTCCTCATCTCGGCCCAGCGCGTCGAATCTGCCGCTGCGAAGGGATCCGACGCTCCCGGACCCGACTCCGGACCGCCGTGGGCCGCCGGCTCCGCAGAACTACGAACGTGAGCTTCTTAGGCCAGGACCCCATCCAGCCCGAGAGGCGATGAACATGGTGATCCGAACGATCGTTCACTTCGAGATTCCCGCCGCTGATCCGAGCCGGCTCGCCGACTTCTATGGGCGGGTGTTCGGCTGGGAGTTCGCCAAAGCCGAGATGCCGGGAATGGAGTACTGGCTGATCTCCACGGGCCCGCGAGGAAAGAGCGTGGGCGGGGGTATGTACCGGAAGATGGCGGCGGAAGACCGACCGCGCAACTTCGTCCTGGTCGACCGCATCGATCCCGCGATCCAGACGTTCAAGGAGGCCGGAGGAACCGAGGTGACCGGCAAGATGGAAGTCCCGAACATGGGATGGAGCTTCATCGGCGCGGATCCCGAGGGCAATCTGGTCGCCCTGTGGGAGGCGAAGATGCCGCCTCCCGCGCCACCGCGTTCTCGACCGCGCCGGCGGGCCGCACGTCGGGCCGCTCGGGCCCGGCCCGCGCGCCGCGGGCGCCGCAAGAGGTAGCGGGGTCGTCCGCCCGCGGGTCGGCGCCGTGACCGGCCCCGCGAGCGCGGGGCGTGCTTTTGTCCTCCGGCAGCTGAACCCCGAACGTGCTCCGACCCATCGCCGCGGGCGTGCTGACGATCATCGGAGGGCTGTTCATCATCGTCGGAGGCCTCGCGTTCGCTCTCATCGGGGTCGTCTTCGCTCTGCTCGGCGTCGTCTCGGGCGTGTTCCTTCTCGGGCTACTGCTCGGTCTCCTCACGATCCTGGTGGGCGTGCTCATGATCGCGGTACCCGCGGGACACACGCTCTGGGGCGTCCTCGCGATCGTCTTCGCGGTCGTGAGCATCGTGGTCGCGCTCGGAGGATTCCTCGTCGGGTTCGTGCTCGTGCTGATCGGCGGGATCCTCTCCCTGCGGTGGCGACGCGGATTCGAGCGGGTGGTGACCGTCGAGGCGCGGGAGCTCCCGCCGCGGGCGGGCTAGGCGCGCGACGACGAACGGGGAACCGTCCGCGGGCTTTGGAACCGGCCGGCCACCCTACTTCTTCGAGGCGAACTTCTTCAGCGCGGCAGTGTCCTGGTTGAACACGTGCTCGAAGTTCTGCCGGACGATCGCCTCGATCTGCGTGTCGGGCAGCATGGGGGAACGGAATTCTCCCACGATCGTGACCCCCGTCTTGGCCCCCTTCGGGGTGTAGAAGTTGAAGAACTTCGAGCCCGCGAGCGGGCCCTCGAGCATCTCGATCGCGACGCCGACCGGGGGCAGCATGGTCACCCGATTGACCACCTTCACCGGTTTGCCTCCGACGTCCTGTTCCCAGGATACCTGGACTACGTTCTCCCCGAGAGGCTTCGATTGCTGGTTCCGGTGGTCCGAGTGCGCCTCTCCGTGGTCGTCCGGCGATGCTAGGTACTTCCAGATCGTCTCCAGGCTGGCGTCAAACTGGCTCCCCTCGTCGACGAGATGCACCATGGGGGCGCCACCCCGTCGCCGCAGAAGTAGGCTTCGGAGATTCCTGACCGCCGACGCGACCTACTCGGTTTCCGTAGATTTCGTAGGCACGTGCCGCTCCCCTCGGCCGATGTAGACCTGGCGGGGGCGCGCGATCTTCTGCTCCGGGTCGGTCAGCATCTCCTGCCAGTGGGCGAGCCAACCCGACATCCTCGGGATCGCGAACAGGACCGGGAAGATGTCCATAGGAAAGCCCATCGCCTGATAGATGATCCCGGAGTAGAAGTCGACGTTCGGGTAGAGCCGGCGCTTGATGAAGTAGTCGTCCGACAGCGCGGCCTTCTCGAGCGCGAGCGCCACATCGATCAACCGGTTGCGACCCGTGACGGCGAAGACGGACTCGGCGATCTGCTTGATGATCTGCGCCCGCGGATCGAAGTTCTTGTAGACCCGGTGGCCGAAGCCCATCAGCTTACGCTTTCCGGACTTGACCTGGCGGATGAGCGCCGGAACCTTGTCCTTCGACCCGATCTCCTGGAGCATCCGTACGACCTGCTCGTTGGCGCCGCCGTGGAGCGGCCCGTAGAGCGCCGCCGCGGCCGCGGCCGAGGAGACGTAGGGGTCGGCGAGGGAGCTTCCGACCATCCGCATCGTGCTGGTGCTGCAGTTCTGCTCGTGGTCCGCGTGGAGCACGAACAGGGTGTCGAGCGCCTTCGCGAGCGTGGGGTCCGGGCTGTAGCGCGCGGTCCACGACGGGCGGTACATCATCGCGAGGAAGTTCGCAGTGTACGACAGGTCGTTGTCCGGGTAGATGTACGCCATCCCGACCGAGTGGCGGTAGGCGAAGGCGGCGATCGTGGGCATCTTGCCCACGAGACGATGGATCTGTCGCTGACGGAACTCCTCGTTCCGGATCTCCTTCGCCTCCGGATAGAACGTCGAGAGCGCGGCGAGGGTGCTCACGACCATCCCCATCGGGTGGGCGTCGTGGTGGAACCCGTCCATGAACTTCTTGACGTTCTCGTGGACCATCGTGTGGTAGGTGACGTTGTGCAACCACTCGGCGAGCTCGGCCTTGCCCGGAAGCCGGCCGTAGATGAGCAAGTACGCCACCTCGAGGTAGGTCTTCCGCTCCGCGAGCTCTTCGATCGGGTATCCCCGGTACCGCAGGATCCCCGCGTCGCCGTCGATGAAGGTGATGGCACTGCGACACGCCGCGGTGTTCTGGAACGCGGGGTCGTAACTCAGGAGGCCGAAATCGGTCTCGTTGGTCTTGATCTGGCGCAGGTCGAGGGCCCGGACCGCCCCGTCCTCGATCGGGAACTCGTACTCCCGGCCCGTGCGGTTGTCCCGGGTGGCGAGCGAGCTCCGGCGAGTTCGATCGGTCGTTGTCCCACGCACGGCTCTTCCCGCGGGCGCCACAGGTCCTCCCCCTCGCGGCTAACGCGCGGGAGGTCTTGAGTCCGAAGACCGGCTACGCTGACTCGCGAACGGGAGGACGCCCACCTCGGGAACGGTCTCAGGGCCGGCGGACGGGTTCTCGGGTTGAGTCGCGACCCTACTCCGGCCGGCGGATCCACAAGGCCTTCGCAGGGTCGCTCGCCACGGCGCGCGAATCCTGGACCTCGATAGCCACTCGCGGGGCTCGACTAGGAATTGCCGACCACCGCGAAGTTGGAGCGGACCGTCCTCACGTCATTCGGCTGAGTGTCATTATGGCAGAAACTCGAGCTCGGTGGGGAGCAGCTGCTCGTGGTGCTCGTGGTCACGCTCGTGACCATCGAGAGTACCGCGTACCCCGCAACCCCGATAACCGCCGTGATCCCGACGAGCGCGACGACCGCCCATCGCACCCTTCGGTTCCGCCGTCGTCCGATGCCCTCTCCCAATGCGTCGTGGCCCCTCATCCTGCTCTCCATCGTCCTCTCACCTTCCCCCCTTTCGGGTCGCACGTCGCCATGGCCCCACAGCGTTGATGTGGACTAGGGATCGGGCCGGTGGAAGGGAGGATATAGACTACGGATTCGACGACCGTCGAGCTCGTCTCGCCGTGGGGCGCGGGCTTCGACTCAACCGGTCGTTCGGAGCTTCGCCGCAAGTTGCTCGTCCGTCCACTGCGGATAGCTCGCGGATCCGAGGGCGAACGTGCGGCGAGCGCTGGCGACCCCGTCGATCGCGAGCGTGCGGCGAAGCCCCTGCTCGAGCGCTGCGGGCGCCTCCGCCGGTACAAGACCCGCGAGGACGCCGACGGACGAACCCGGTGAAGACCCCATTCCATCCTCTGCGATCGGCATCCAGACCGGGTGGATTGAGGCTAGGGCCCGAAGCACCGTCCTCGGCTCCGCGCCCTCCCGAAGGACGATCGAGAGGAGGGCGAGCGGCATCTCCTCGCTCGAGCTGCTCAGCGCCGACCAGCAAGCCCGAGAATCGAGCAGCCGGTGGAGTCGGAGCGCCGCGGTTTTCGGGCTGACGTGGACGGCCTTGGCGAGCTCGGCCTGGCTGGCCTCGGGCCGATCGCGGAACGCGCGCGCGATCCTCCAGTCGAGACGGGTAAGCGCACGAGCGCACGGTGGGATCCAGTACGGGGTCGGACCCCTTACCTGGCCCGTCGGGGCGAGCCGACGGAGCAGCGCGGTTCTTCGGTCGGTACCGGACGGGACGTCGGCCACGTAGTAGACCCGGACGGCGCGGTCCCGCTCGTCGAGGATATCCCTCGCGAAAACGACCCCTTCGACCAGCGCCAGCTCGCGGAGCAGTGG
>JASHQN010000090.1 GCA_030039135.1 Thermoplasmata archaeon
TGAGGGCGGTGAACAGCCGGATCGCGTAGGAAAGCGTGGCCGAGCCGACCTTCTCCCCGCGGTAGAGCAGGCGGAGGACGTAGGCGAGGGCGCCGGCCATGACCGCGCTAGCGAACGCCGCGGTCCAGATCGCCCAATCGACTCCCGGAATGGTGGGAGGGGAAGCGACCATCGCGATCGGCTGGACGGCGAGCAGCCATCGGACGTGTCGGGGAAACTGTCGGGAAAGCATCGCGAGCGTGAGCGCCATTTCGAGGGCCATGGGGAAGACGAACCAAGGTGAGACGAGAACGAGCTCGACCAGCCGGGGGACCCCACCGCCCCCGATCCAGACCGGCCCACCGGCGGCCCGCTGGAAGGTCCATCCCATGAGGAACTCGTTGACGATCACCGTCGCAAGGACCGCGGCGCCGAACATCCGCTGGCGCGCGATGGGGGCCGGCGTGTACGAACTTCCCCCGATTTGCGAGGCGCGTGCCTCCCGGAGGAATTCGAAGAAGACGAGGAGGACGCTCGCGGACATCACTCCGCTCGCCACCCACAGGCCCTCGACGAGCCCCGTGGTGCTCGGAGCGACGAAGTAGAGCGCCGCTCCCAGCAGCATACCGGTCATCATCAGGAGCAAGAACAGCACCGCGATCGCTCGCAGCCGGGTCCGTGCGAGCGCCCCCCACTTCAACAACCCGCCCGTGGCTGCGACCATCGCCACGGCGACGGCGCTCAGCACCGCAACACCAGCGAGCGAGACCATCGGAAGGCTCTCGGTGAGGCCCAGCCCGTGAGAGGACTTGAAACCGCCACCCTGGGGCTGGCGGTGAAAGCCAGTTCCGAGGGCTCCTCTCGGTGGTCGATCGCCGTGGGCCGTTCGGTGGGACCCTCGGTCTCAAGTACCGAACCACGATGGCGCCGGCGCGCTCGAGCTCCTCGGCGGGAGAAGAAGAATGCCGGTATACGTTACGAAGGACAAGGAGCAGCTCTACTACAAAGACTGGGGAAGCGGGCAGCCCATCGTGTTCAGCCACGGTTGGCCCTTGACCTCCGACGCCTGGGAGGATCAGATGCTCTTCCTGGCGTCCCAAGGGTACCGATGCGTCGCTCATGATCGGCGCGGGCACGGACGCTCCTCTCAGCCCTGGAACGGGAACGACATGGACACGTACGCCGACGACCTCGCGGGCCTGACGTCGTATCTCGACCTGCACAACTCCGTGCACGTGGGCCACTCCACGGGCGGCGGCGAGGTCGCGAGGTACATCGCGCGACACGGATCGAAGCGGGTGGCCAAGGCCGTGCTGATCGCGGCGGTGCCGCCCATCATGCTGAAGACGAAGGCCAACCCCGGGGGACTACCGATCGAGGTCTTCGACCAGTTGCGGGCGGGCGTCCACGCCGACCGCTCCCAGTTCTTCAAGGACTTGAGCGCTCCGTTCTACGGAGCGAACCGGCCCGGGTCCAAGGTGTCGCAGGGTCTTCGAGACTCGTTCTGGCTCCAGGGCATGATGGCGGGCCACAAGGCGGTCTACGACTGCATCAAGCAGTTCTCCGAGACGGACTTCACCGAGGACCTGAAGAAGATCGACGTGCCGACGCTGCTCATTCACGGGGACGACGACCAGATCGTGCCGATCGCCGATTCCTCGATGCTCTCGGCCAAGTTGATCAAGAAGGCCACACTCAAGGTCATTCCCGGGGCCCCACACGGCCTCTGCTCGACCCTCAAGGATCTGATCAATCAGGAGCTGCTCGCCTTCATCAAGGGGTAATCCCCGCTCTGGGTGACCTTCGAGTTCGGAACGGGCCCAATCCCCGTACAAGGTTCCACTGCGCCGGCGTCAACACGAGACGCTCCGCGGTAATGGGCCGGCCGTTCCCAGTATCTGACGAACCTCCGGTTAGCGAATCCGCGTGCGCCCTCGGTCGAACGGATCGGATCGAGGTGGTGGACGGACGAGGAAAGGCTGGGTGCACTCTCGCTCTACGGCATCTGCCGGTCCGCCGTCTGCTGCTCCTCGGCCCTCTTGTCGTAAGGGTACGTGACGTACAACTCGCTCGCCCGGTCGAGCGCAGACACCTGGTCCTGGCTCAGCGACCAGCCCGTCGACCCGATGTTCTCTGAGAGCTGATCGAGGTTCCTCGCACCGATGATCGGCGCGGTGACGCCGGGCCGAGACAGGACCCAGTTCAGCGCTACCTGGGCCATCGTCTTCCCGGTCTCCTTGGCGACGGCCTCGACGGAATCCACGATCCGCTTCGCCCTCGCGTTCTCGAACCGGTTCGCATAGAACTCGAGGTCCTTCGCATCTGCGATGCGAGTACCGCTCGGAGGTGAGCGGACGCCGTCCCGATACTTCCCCGACAGGAAGCCGCCGGCGAGCGGGCTCCACGGCAGCACCGCGATCTGCTCCGCGAGGCACATCGGAATGAGCTCGAACTCCGTGGCGCGTGCGTAGAGGCTGTACTGGGGCTGGAGGCTCACCGGTTCGTGCCATCCTCGCGACCGGCACAGCTGGAGCACCCTTTCGAACTGCCAGGCACGGTAGTTGCTGATCCCCACGTACCGCACCAGCCCGTCTTCCGTCAAGCGGTGGAGGGTCCCGAACGTCTCCTCGAGCGGTGTCAGCGGGTCCCAGGCGTGCACCTGGAGGAGGTCGACGTAATCGGTCTGTAGGCGACGCAGGCTCTCGTGGACCGCCCGGAGCAGGTGCTTTCGGGAGAGTCCGAGGTCGTTCGCGCCCTCGGCCGTCCGAAATCGAGCCTTCGTGGCCAAGACGGTTTCCTCCCGATCGCGATGGGCCAGCCACGTACCCAGGATCGTTTCCGATTTACCCGACGAGTAGACGTTCGCGGTGTCCAGGAAGTTGCCGCCGGCCTCCGCGAACCGGTCCAGCAGGCGATGCCCGCCCTCCTCGTCGACCTGCCAACCGAAGGTCATCGTCCCCAGGCAAAGTTCGCTGACCAGTATGCCCGTGCGTCCGAGTTTCTTGAGCTGCATCGCTGGGGAAGGTCGCGCCAGATAATCACGGTTCCACGAGGCCGTAGCTCAGTTCGCGCGCGGCGGCTTGTCGGCCGCCGGAACTCTCGGCATGGGTGGAGCCCAGGGCGCTCGTGGGGCCGCGCCGGCCGAATTGTCGTGCTGCCCGCGTCAAAGGGTTTATCAATCGGAGGAACGAAATATTTCCGTCTGAACGTCATGCCGGAGGTACTCCCCGACCCTCGGCAATTGCCGCAGGGCTCGCACTGCGTCAGCTTCCACTCGACGCGCGACGAAGCCGCGCATAACGCGATCTCGTTCCTCGCCGGAACGCCGGCCGGCCAGGCCGCTTCCTACTGGGTCCCTGACCCTCGGACCGCCGGGCAGTACCGCCAGCGGCTGGCGATCGAGTTCCCGGACCACGTCGGCTGCGTCGCGGTGCTTCCCCGCGAACAGGTCGAGCCGGTGGGAGGCAAGCTGCGACCCGTGAACGAGGTCCGATCGTTCCTCCACGAGCACCCCGAGGGCGTGACGGCCGCGGGCGAGACGCTCTCGACGTACCTCACGGCCGATAACGTTCCCGAGCACCTCGAGTACGAGTCCTGGTTCCAGGAGCAGCCCCTGGGGGACTCGCGCTTTCTCTGCCCCTACGATCTTCGCAGGATCCCGCCGGACATGGCCCCTCAGGTCCTGCGAGAACTCGGTGCCCACCACACGCACGTGGTGCTTTCCCCGTCGCGGGACGCAGGAGTCCGGCTGCTCCAGCTGTTCGTGTTCTGGACGATCGACGAGATCCCCGAGCCGCTCGAAGGGACCCTCGGCTGGGCGTGGAAGAGCGCCCTGGTCGATCTTGAGAAGGCCTCTCGCGAGCTCGAGCTGACCTCGAAGGGCGAGGGGGTCGTGCGCGACTGGAGCACGACCGCCGTCGTCGATTGGTGAGCTGCTCGTCCGCCGAAACTACTTGAAGCGGGCGCGTCCATCGGCCCTACGCGGCGAAAGCGCCGAACATCCCGGCCGAGGGAGGATCCACCGCGTCCGCGACCGAGTCCCTGGAGGTCTCTTCCCCCGCCCGCGTTTCGACGGGGAACCGCTCGCTCGACGCCATGCTCCAGGGGGGGCTCCTCGGTGGCCGTCCGTATCTGCTCGCGGGTCCCGCGGGATCCGGGAAGACGACGCTCGCGCTCGAGTTCCTCTGCGAGGGCATCCGGCGGGGCGAACGCAGCCTCCTCGTCACGCTCGAGGAACCGCCGAACGAGTGTCGGTCCAACCACCACGGGTTCGGCCCCGACCTCGAGCGCGTCGAGGTGTTCGACGCCATCCCGGACGTGATGCACTACGAGCGGGTCCCGTTCAAGGACATCTCGATGGTCCGCGAGGTCCTTCCGTTCGGCCGCGTCCCCTGGCTGATCCGACGCACGCCTGAGCTCACGGGCGTCGAGGTCACGATCGCCGCGCTCGAACAGATCCTCCGCACCGAGGTCGCGCGCTGCGGCTACTCCCGCGTCGTGATCGATTCGCTCACCGCGCTCCAGTACTTCTGCATGAAAGGGATCGACGAGATCGACGGCGCGCGCTCGTTCCTCCGGTTCCTCTCCGACCTCAAGGTCACGACCTTCCTCACCGTCGAGTCGCCCGCCGACGACATCGCGTCCGCGGAACGGATGCTGGCGCGGGGAGAGATCCGGCTCTTCCGCTGGGACCGGGATCGCTCCACCGTACGTGCGATCGGGATCGAGAAGTTCCGAGGCAGCGGGCACGACATCCGTCTTCACCCCTACCGGATCGGGCCGACCGGCCTCGACATTGAGCTCGCGCTCACGATCTCCCGCCGGGGCACGGTCCGGCGGCGCGCAGAACATACCGGACTGGCCGGCCACGATCGGGCCAGAACGGGACACGGCGGGGGCCCTTCGCTATCGCAGTGACCCGTTCTCGCGCGACGACGGGGATCCGCCCGTCCTCGGGCTTCTGAACCGTGAGCGGCGCGCGCGGATGACCAGGGCAAGGCCGGCGAGACCGGCGGCGACCGCGCCGCCGATCAGCGCGTACCAAGCGACGGACCATGCCCCCGCGCCCGAGGGGTGGCTACCACCGGGCGGCGGGGGCCCTGAGGACGCCGCGGTGACGTTGAGAGGGGCGGAGGCGAGGGCGTCGTGTCCCAGGCTGTCGTTCGCGAACAGACTGACGCGGAAGTTCCCCGGCGCCTCCGGGCTACAGACGAAGGAGCTCGAGTTCTCGGAGCGGCACCCGGGCGGAAGACCCGTGTAGGTATAGCCCACCGCTCCGATCCCGCCCACCACGGTCGCGACCAGGTGCGTCGACGCACCGACCGCTACCGTCGGAGGGTCGGCGAGGAAGGAGAGTACCACTGGGCCACCGGCCGCGTTCCACGAGCTCCCCTGATCCTGGGCGAAGCCGCTGTCGCAAGTGCCCGACTCGTTCTCGCTCGGCGTGCTGCACGAGTCGGTCACGTTCGCGCGCCAGACGCTCCAGTTGACCGGATTGTCGGGATTGCCCTGGCTCCAAGCCTCGAACCGCCACGGGCCGTCGTAGACGTTGTCGGCGAAGTGGTTGTTCTGGTCGAAGGTGATGTTGATGGGGACTGCGGGACCGCTGTACGGGGGTTCCCCGTAGGCGCTGAACAGTCCGTTGAACCCGCAGAAGTTCGCGGCGGTGCAGTCGGCGCCGATGTCCGACGGCGCATACGCGAAGAGGTTGTGGCTCACCGAGACGTTCTCGGCGCGCCAGCGGCAGTCGTCGTAGTAGTTGAGCGGGGAGCGCTCGGCGAGGTTCGCCGCGCAGCTCGTGAGCGTGTAGACCGACGGGTCGACCAACGTGCAGACGGCGTCGCTCCCGTCCGAGCAGTATCGGTTGGGGTTCTCCCAGACCACGACGCCGCCCCAGTTGTCGTCGAACACGTTGTCCTCGACCAAGAACGCGCGTTCGTGCAACGGGTTCGGTACGCGGGGGTCGAACCCGGATTCGGAGATGTAGACCGCCGAGTCGGGGAAACCGGCGATCCCCGGACCGCCGCCGATCGCGTTGCGCACGAAGGTGTTGTTCTCGATGAGACCGTTGTAGCTGATCTCGTAGATCACTCCCTCCGCGTAGTTGTTCGCCACGTAGTTGCCCGAGATCCGGACGCCGGTGTTGTCGGTGTCGACCCAGATGCCCACGTTCCCGTTGTCGTGAACGTAGTTGTCGGCGATCGTCA
>JASHQN010000091.1 GCA_030039135.1 Thermoplasmata archaeon
CGGGGACCGTGGATCGTGAGGAAGCGTCGTCCCGGGGGCGCGCGGTGGTCCGGAACGCGGATCGAGCGCTCGCCCGACAGGAACTGCGCGGTGAGGGAGCGCGGGCTCCCCCCGATCCGCTCGGGGGGACCGGAGTAAAGGACCTCGCCGCCGTGCACCCCGGCACCAGGGCCGAGGTCGACGAGCCAATCGGACGAGCGCATCGTCGCCTCGTCGTGCTCGACGACGAGGAGCGTGTTGCCGAGGTCGCGGAGCGTCTTCAGGGTCGTGAGGAGCCGGGCCTGGTCGCGCGGGTGGAGACCGATCGACGGCTCGTCCAGAATGTAGAGCACCCCGACGAGCCCGGAGCCGATCTGGGTGGCGAGCGCGATCCGCTCCGCCTCCCCGCCCGAGAGGGTCCCCGAGCCCCGGTCGAGCGTGATGTAGGTGAGCCCGACGTTCTCGAGGAACCCGAGGCGCGATCGGATCTCCTTGACGACCTGACCGACGATCTGCTCGTCGCGGTCCGAGAGCGCGAGGCCGCGGAACATCGCTGCTGCGTCCAGCACCGTCATGGCCGAGACCTCCGCGATCGAGCGGCCCTCGACCGTGACCGCGAGGCTCTCGGGCTTCAGGCGTCGACCCCCACAGGACCGGCAGGGACGGAAGGCGAGGAACCCGAGGTAGTACTCCTTGGCGCCCTCGCTCTTCGTCGATTTCCACCGGCGCTCGACCGAGGCGACCAGCCCTTCGCGCAGCCAGCCGGTCCCCCACCAGTGTGCGGGGCCCCGGACGGAGAAGCCGAGGGGACGATCGGACCCGTACAATAGGGCCTTCCATCCCTTCTCGGAGAGCTCCCGGATGGGACGGCGGGGATCGTAATCGAACGCCGCGCCGAACGCCTCGATCCCGCGCGCGTCGGGAGTGAGGCCCCAGACGGCGATGGCTTTCCCGATCGGCTTGTCCTTGTCCGGCACGATCCGATCGGGATCCGCGTGCAGGGTCGCGCCGATGCCGAGGCACTCCGGGCACGCGCCGAACGGGTTGTTGAAGGAGAACATCCGCGGGGTGAGCTCCTCGATGGAGAACCCGCACTCCGGGCACGCCCGCCGGCTCGAGAACGTCTCGCGCGCTCCGCCCGGGCGTCGGGCGATGACGAGCCCGTCGCCGAGCTCGCGCGCGAGCGCGACCGATTCCGCGAGGCGGGCCTCCTCCGAGGGACCCACCTCGAAGCTGTCGACGACGACCTCGATCGTGTGCTTCTTGTTCTTCTCGAGACGGACCTCGGCCCCGGGGAGTCGCACCTCGACCCCGTCGACGACGAACTTCCGGTATCCCATCTTGCGCAAGCGATCGAGGACGTCGCGGTGCTCCCCCTTCATGGCCCGGACGACCGGTGCGATCAGGTCGACCCGTTCGCCCTGAGCCCGGGCCGCGATCGAGCTCGCGATCCGATCGACCGACTGCGGAGCGATCTCGTGGCCGTCCTTCGGGCAGTGGGGCACGCCGATCCGTGCGTAGAGCAGGCGGAGATAGTCGTAGATCTCGGTGACCGTGCCGACGGTCGATCGGGGATTACGGCTTCCCGCTCGTTGCTCGATCGCGATCGCCGGCGACAGGCCATCGATCGTGTCGACGTCGGGTTTGTCCATCTGGCCGAGGAACTGCCGTGCGTACGCCGACAGGCTCTCGATGTAACGGCGCTGGCCCTCGGCATAGAGCGTGTCGAAGGCGAGCGACGATTTGCCGGAGCCACTGACCCCGGTGATGACGATGAACTTCCCGCGCGGGAGGTCGAGGGAGATGTTCTTTAAGTTGTGCTGGCGGGCGCCGCGAATGCGAATGGACTCCGAGGCTTCGATCATCGCACCGTCCTACGCCGGCAGGAGGGTCCGGACGGTCTCGACGGTCCGGTCGACGACGTGGGCCTGCACGCGACGGCCAAGCTCGGCCGACGCCGGCCGGGTGTCGCCGATCACGCTCTCGGGCCATTCGGCCTCGGTGCCCGATCCGGGCAGGAACGGACTCCGGCGATTCTCGACCACCGGCCGGTCCGGTCCGACCGTCTCGGGAGCGAGCGCGAGGAGGCGCGACGTCTCGAGAAGACCCGCGTGACCGTCGGTCGCCGGGGAGTCTCGCCCCCTCAGCTCGTAGACGAAGTCGTAGTCCGAGAGCACGACGACCCGCAGCCCGGGGCTCGCGCGCACCGCCTCGTCCGCGGCCTCCCGGAGTGCCGCCATGTGCCCCCGCTCCGCGTGGCCCGAGAGGACGAGGATCCGACGGATCCCCGAACGGGCGAGCTCGCTCAGAACGCCCCGCACGTGCCCCTCGAGGTCCGAGAGCGAGAGCGACACGGTGCCCGGGAACCGACGCGCCCCGGGCGCCGAGCCGTACGGGACGGTGGGCGCGATGAGCGCATCGACGCGCTCGGCCACGGAGGCCGCGGTCGCCTCCGCCTGGATCTGGTCGGCGCCGAGGGGGAGGTGCGGCCCGTGCGCCTCGAGCGCGCCCACCGGGAGGATCACGAGCGGGTTCGACGCCACTCGCCGCTCAAAGGTGCGAGAATCCATGTCGATGAGACGCCGGGACGAGGACACGAGAGAAACGACCGGGGGAGCGTATTTAACCCGGGCCGAGGGGTCGCGGAACGGCCGGACCGCGCGGTGGGGGGAGGCGAACTCTTAGTGGGTCGGACCTTACCGGCTGGTTTTTGCCGTCGCGTAGCTCAGGGCGGCGTCGGCCCGGTGCTGGTCCCGGTGGGTTCGTTGCCGCCCGTCGTCTTGCGGACGGCCCGCGATCGGCCGGCGCGAACGCCTCGGGGAGCGGCTCGGGCGCGGGGGCGCGAGGCACGGCCCCCCGATTTGGCGGCCTTCGCGGCCGGGCCGCTCGGCGCTCCCTTCGCGCGCGTCGGGCATTCCGGGTTGATGCACAGCGTCCACGGGGGCCGTCCGGCTTCGATGGCGGTGACGACGGGAGCTCCGCACACCGTGCACGGGGGCTGGTCCTTGTCCAGGCGGCCTCGCTGCGGCAAGGGATACGTGACCCGGCACGACGGGTAGCCGGTGCAGCCGACGAACCGCTTGCCGAGGAGCGAGTACCGGATCTCGAGCGGCTCGTGGCTGACCGGGCACGTGCCGATCCGGAACGCCTTGTGATGTTCGGGGCAGTCGGGGTTCATGCAGTAGAGCTCGGGGCGTTGGCCCCGGAACGTGATCTTCACCCGAGGGGATCGGCAGGTCGCGCAGAGGAACTCCGGGGCGGGCTCGATGAAGCCGGCCGAAGGAAGGGCGTAGTTCACCGTGCACGACGCGGGGTTGTTGGCACACTGGATCCAGCGGGTGCCGCGGGGACTCCGCTGGAGCACGAGCGCCCCTCCGCATTGAGGGCACGGGCCGACGAAGTGCTGGCGGTCGAGGGCTCCTTGGAGCGTTTCGCGAACCCCACCGGCGTTCGCCGCCAGGAGCCCGTGCGCCTCCCGCAGCATCTCCCGGGATTCCTCGACGACCTCGCGCCCCGCCTTCTTCGATTGGGCGACGAGCTCCATGTCTTCCTCGAGGCGGTGCGTCATCTCGGGGCGCGTGATCACCGGGGCGTGCGCGCGCAGCGCCTCGGTCACCGCGATCCCCGTCGTGGTGGGCTCGAGCTGCCGCTGGAGGACGTAGTGTCGGTCGAAGAGCTTCTGGACGACGTCGTGGCGGGTGCTCTTCGTCCCGAGGCCGAGCCGCTCCATCTCCTGGATCAGCGAGCCCTGAGTGAATCTACGCGGCGGCTTTGTCTGGTCCTGAACGAGGTCTACGGACCGGATCGTGACGGACTCCCCCGGCACGAGGACCGGCATCGGCACCTCCTCCGGCTCGGAGTACGGGTACACGCGATACCAGCCGGGTTCGGTGAGATGCTGACCCTTGCCTTCGAACGGCTCGCCGGCGATCTCGACCGCGGCGGTCCGTGAGATGCCGAGCGCGTCCGGGGCGAGGGTCGCGAGGAAGCGGCGGACGACCAGCTCGTAGACCCTCGCGTGGTCGGGTCGCAGCTTCTTCGGATCGACGACGCCGGTCGGATAGATCGGGGGGTGGTCGGTCGTCTCGGTGCGGCCTCGTGTCGGGCGGAAGCTCGGCTGCTCCAGGACGAAGGCTGCCGCTTCGGCGAAGGGCCCCTCGCGGAATCGCTCGGCCAGCGATCGGAGGCCGAGCCCGCGAGGATAGACGGTGTTGTCCGTCCGTGGGTAGCTGATGAGCCCCTGGGTATAGAGGTCCTCGGCGATCCGCATCGCCGCCGCGGCCCCCAGCCCGAGTCGCGTCGCCTCGGAGACGAAGAGGGTCGTAGAGAAGGGCACCGGCGGGCGCCGTCGCGTCTCTTCCTGCTGGAACGAGGAGACGCGGCCGGTCGATGCCCCGCGGACCCGGGCGAACACCGCCTCCGCCTCGGCCTGGCGCTCCCAGACGCCGTGGGAGTGGCGGAGGAGGAAGGACGTTCCGTCCTTCTCACCCTGGGCCCGGATCTCCCAAAAGGGGGTCGGAACGAACTCCTTGATCGCCTGGTCGCGCTCGACCAGGAGGGCGAGCGTGGGGGTCTGCACCCGACCGACCGAGAGGAACCCGCGCCCTCGCTGACCGGCGGTCAGCGAGAGGTACCGGGTGAGCAGTGCCCCCCAGACCAGGTCGATCTCCTGGCGGGCCGCGGCCGCCTCGGCGAGGGCGTGATCGACGCGCTGGAGGTGGGCGAAGCTCTGCTCGATCTCGTCCCGCGTGAGCGCGCTGTAGCGCGCCCGCTCGACGCGGAGGTCGGGGTTGACCGCGTGCAGGAGCTCGAGGCACTCGAGCCCGATCAGCTCGCCTTCCCGGTCGAAGTCGGTCGCGATGATCACCCGATCGAAGTTCCGGACGATCGACTGGAGCGTCGTGACGATCCCCGTCTCGGTCACGCGTTTGAGCGGGGTCGCCTCAAGGAGCCGGGGCAGCCCGTCCAACGTCCATTCCTGAAACTCGGCCGGATAGTCGAGCTCGACGATATGACCCCGGAGCCCCACGACGGTGTACGGCCCATCGGGCCGCTCGAACTCGAAGACGTTCGTACC
>JASHQN010000092.1 GCA_030039135.1 Thermoplasmata archaeon
TTCGCGACGATCGTCGTGGGAGGACGACGTGTCGAACTCTGAACCCTGCCTCGTCGTCGACGGCCTCTCCGCCGCCTGGGGGTCCCAGCCGGTGCTGCGATCGGTCGCGCTGGCGATCGCCGAGCGCGAGTACTTCGTGCTCCTCGGGCCGAACGGCAGCGGCAAGACGACCCTCCTCCGATGCATCGCAGGGCTCGAGCGACCGGTCGCCGGGCGGATCGTGCTCGACGGCGTCGACGTCAGCGGTCTCCCGCCGCACCGGCGGCGGATCGGCCTCATGTTCCAGGAACCGGCGCTCTTCCCGCACCGAACGGTCTTCGAGAACATCGCGTACGCGCCGCTCCTTCAGCGGCGACCGCGGTCCGAGATCGACGAAGAGGTCGGACGTCTGATCGCGCTCCTGAGGTTGGAGGGGTTCGAAGACCGGTCGCCCGGAGCTCTCTCGGGGGGCGAACGCCAGCGCGTCGCGCTCGCTCGGACGATCGCGGCCCGCCCGCGGCTCATCCTTCTCGACGAGCCGTTCGCGTCGATCGACGTCGAGCTCAAGGCCGAGCTCCGCGCCGAGTTCCGCCGCGTGCTCACCGCTCTCGGGATCGCGGCGATCCACGTCACCCACGATCGCGAGGAGGGGCTGTTCCTCGGAGACCGGGTGGGCCTGCTCTTCGATGGGGTCCTCGACCCCGTCGGGCCGCCGGGCGAGATCTTCGAGCATCCCCGGGGACCCCGGGCCGCCCGGTTCCTCGGGTACAACGTGCTCCGACACGACGGGCAGCTCGTGGCCGTCCACCCCCGGGAGGTCCGGCTCGAGTCCGAGCCCAGGGGGCACAGCCTGGCGACGATCCACGCGATCGGAACGATCGGGGGCGAGTCCGCGGCTATCCTCGCGACGGAGGAGGGAGAGCGTATCGAGGCGCGAGGTCCCGGAGTGAGCGCGGGTCTCGCGACGGGGTCCCGGGTCTACGTCGTCTGGGAGCGCTCCGTCGACCTGGGCGACGGCTCGGACCCGACGTTGACCCCCCGGGTCTAGCGCTCTCTACCCCGGCACGGGCGCAGGTCCCCGGGGGTAGGGCGACTTAATGCGGACGTCGCGAATCGCCGGATTGATTCCCACCGATGGGAAACGGACGAGCCGATACAGGGGCCGGTCCCCCCTCAACGACCGGGGAGGGGACCGTTGGAACGCCCGCGACCGCGGCGGCCGAGGCAGAGCCCGCGCTCGGGCGGAAGGAACGCATCCTTGAAGCGCTGGGCGATCGGTGGTCCCGGGAGATCCTCCTGATGCTCAACGACGCGCCGCGAAGCGCGCAGGAGATCCAGGCCGCGCACCGGATCCCGCAGAGCACGCTCTATCGCAAGCTGCACGAGCTCTCGGAGATCGGGCTCGTGGGGGTCCAGCGCAGCGTGATCTCGGGCGACGGGAAACGGATCGAGCTCTATCGCAGCCTGCTGGACGAACTGCGCGTCGAGATGCGAGGGGCTCGCCTGCGGATCGATGTCCGGTTCCGCGACCTCGCCGCCGAGCGTCTCAAAGAGATGTGGCGGAACGTAGGGTCGGAGGCGAGCGGGGCATGATCTGCGCCGAACTACGCCGACCGGTCGTCTCGGCCGACGGGACACGGATCGAGCTCTTCCGGGGCCTGCTGGACGCGCTCGCGGTCGAGCTCCCCGGCGTCCGCACGAACGCCCTGCCTCGGGCGCGCGACGCGCCGACCGAGCGGCTGACCGTGATGTGGCACACCGTGCGCGCGGGGGCGAGTCGCCGATGAGCTACGGGGAGGAGTGGGTCGCCTACGGCCTCTGGCTCGTGATCATCGGCCTCGGCGTCGCGATCGCCGTGTACGCGTTCCGCGCCGCCCGTTCGTCGCACTCCCGTAGCCTCGCGCTCCTGGCCGTCGGGTTCGTGCTGGTCTCGGCCGCGGCCGGGCTCATCTGGGTCGGGTTGTACGCGACCGTCCGGGATCCTCTCATGCCCGACATCGGCGCGTGCGCGGCGATGGTCGCCGGCTTCTCGGCGGTGCTCGCGAGCCTCTTCGTGCGCACGACCTGACGCCCGGTTCCCTCCCGGGGCAAAGAGCCCAAAAGCCGCCGCTCCCTGCGACGGGCATGAGCGGATCCTATCCGGCGGGCACCGCGGCGCCGACCCCGCTCGGCCGATCGCGTGCGCTCGTGTTCTTCCCCGAACGGCTCCCCGGGGTCGACCCGGCGCGCTATGCGCGCCGGCCGCGGACGGTCCGCGTGATCCTCGAGAACGTGCTCCGCCACCACGACCCCGCGCGGACCGACATCGCGAACGTGGTCGCCGTGGCCAACGGGGAGCCGACCGGACCAGAGGTCGAGCTCGCGTTCTATCCCGAGCGGATCCTCTTGCAGGACTTCACCGGCGTGCCGGTTCTCGTGGACCTCTCCGTGCTCCGGGACGCCGCGGTCGCGCGCGGACTGCCGGCCGAACGCGTCAACCCGATCGTCCCGGTCGATCTCATCGTCGACCATTCGGTCCAGGTCGATAGCTTCGGATCATCCCGGTCCCTCCTGATCAACCTCGATCGGGAGTACCAGCGCAACGGCGAGCGCTACCGCTTCCTCCGATGGGCCAAGGGCGCCTACCGCAACGAGCGGATCGTGCCGCCCGGCAACGGGATCTGCCATCAAGTGAATCTGGAGTACCTCGCCAGCGTGGTCACCGAGCGGGCCGACGGCGCGACCGCTCTCGCGTTCCCCGACACGGTCATCGGCACGGACTCGCACACGACGATGGTCAACGGCGTCTCGGTGCTGGGCTGGGGCGTCGGCGGGATCGAGGCGGAAGCGGTGATGCTCGGCGAGCCGTACTTCCTGCCCCGCCCGGTCGTGGTCGGGGTCGAGCTCACCGGAACGCTCCCGCAAGGGGCGACCGCGACCGACCTCGTGCTCACGGTGACGCGCCGGCTGCGGGAGAAGGGCGTCGTCGATAAGTTCGTGGAGTTCTTCGGTCCGGGGGTTTCGAACCTCTCGGTGCCGGACCGGGCGACGATCTCCAACATGTGCCCGGAGTACGGCGCGACGGCCGCCCTCTTTCCGATCGACGAGGCGACGACGGCCTACTTACGCGGCACCGGGAGGGACGAAGCGCCGGTCGCCCGGGTCGAGGCGTACGCGCGCGCGACCGGCCTGTGGGGATCCCCCGCCCCCGGGAGCATCGACTACGACGAGCTCGTACGGATCGATCTCGGATCGATCGTCCCGACGATCGCCGGGCCGCGCAACCCCGACGAATGGATCGCGCTCCCGGACGCTCCCGCGGCCTTCCGCAAGGCCCGCGACGACTACCGCAAGGGCCGACCCTCCCCGACCCCGGCCGCGACGGGCGACGGGGTTCCCGTCGACGATGGGAGCGTGGTCATCGCGGCGATCACCTCCTGCACGAACACCTCGAACCCGTCCGTGATGGTCGGCGCGGGGCTCATCGCGCGCCGGGCGGTCGAGCTCGGCCTTTCGGTCCCTCCCCACGTCAAAACGTCCCTCGCCCCCGGCTCGAAGGTGGTGACGGCGTACCTCGAGCGCTCGGGGCTCCTCGCGCCGCTCGAACGGCTCGGGTTCGCGGTCGTCGGATTCGGATGCACGACATGCATCGGTAACTCTGGTCCCCTCATCCCGGCCGTCTCCGACCAGGTCCGCGCCCGGGACCTCTACGTCGCGGCGGTGCTGAGCGGAAACCGCAACTTCGACGCGCGGATCAACATCGACACGCGTGCCGCGTTCCTCGCCTCGCCGATGCTCGTCGTCGCCTACGCCCTCGCGGGACGGATGGACGTGAACCTCGCGACCGAGCCCCTCGGGCGTCGACCCGACGGGACGCCGGTGCGGCTCGCCGACCTCTGGCCGTCGCCGGCCGAGGTCCAGACGATCGTCCATGCGAGCCTCGAGCCCGGGATGTTCCGGGAGCAGTACCGCGCGATCGAGGTCGGGGATGCCCACTGGGAGGATCTCGAGGTCCCGAGCGGGTCCAAGTATCCGTGGGATCCGAACTCCACGTACCTCGCGCGGGCCCCGTACCTCGACCTCCCGCCGCCGTGGCTGCCCAGAGGGGGCCTCCTCGCCGACGGGGCTCGCGCGCTCGTTGCGCTCGGGGACCGTGTGTCGACCGACCACATCTCCCCGGCCGGGGAGATTCCCGAGAGCTCACCGTCCGGCCAGTGGCTGATCGCGCACGGCGTCCCCGTCCGGGAGTTCAACACGTACGGCACGCGACGCGGTCACCACGAGGTCATGATCCGGGGGACGTTCGCGAACGTGCGCCTGCGGAACGAGCTCATCGCGCCGCGGGAGGGCGGCTTCACCCAACACTTGCCGGACGGCGCCGTCACGACGGTCTTCGCGGCCGCCGAGCGCTATCGGGCCGAGCGCGTCCCGCTGGTCGTCCTCGCGGGCAAGAGCTACGGTCAGGGGAGTTCGCGCGACTGGGCGGCGAAGGGCCCCCGGCTCCTCGGCGTCGGCGCGGTGATCGCCGAGAGCTTCGAGCGCATCCACCGGTCGAACCTCATCGAGATGGGGGTTCTCCCGCTCACGTTCGAGGCCGGGAAGGGCTGGAAGGCTCTCGGGCTTACCGGGCGGGAATCGTTCACGCTTCGCCTGCCCGCGGGCGATCTCGCCCCCGGGACCCCGGTCCTCGTCACGGCGACGGGGGAGGACGGCCGGAAGACGGAGTTCCGGGCCCGGTGCGAACTCCATTCGGCCACGGAGCTCGACTACTACCGGGCCGGCGGGGTCCTCCCGTACGTGATGGAACACCGGTTCGCGAAGTAGCTCGAGAGAGAGCTACCTACGGCGGGGGGCGGACGACGGCTGCCAGCGGGCGAGAGCCTCGACGGACCGGTACGTGACCGTGCGGTCCCCGACGCGCTCGCGGGCCGTCTCCACCGCCCGACGGAGCGCCTCCGGTGGGATCTCGAGCAGCATCCGGTGGCCCCGCTTGGACATGCGCTCGAGCCGGGATCGCACCGTCTCGGTGACCTCCCGGTCGTTGACGACGACGAGACGATCGGGCGGCATCCGCTTCAGGAGCTCGCGCTCCCGCGCCATCGGGCTCCG
>JASHQN010000007.1 GCA_030039135.1 Thermoplasmata archaeon
GTTCCTCGAGGTATTCCGGAGCCGGTCCGCTCGGGGCGGCGGGCGCGGCTCCCGGGGCCGGGCCGCCGTACGGCGTGACCGCCGCCGGGGGTCGCCGACGCCGTCCGCGACGGATCAGGATCAACGCCGCCGCGAGCGCCGCGATGACGATGACCGCGATCGCAGCGACGACCCACCACGGGATGCTCGTCCCCGCGATGCACTGGCCGTACTGGCAGTTGCTCTGGGCGGGCACCGCGCCGGTGTCGGGCGTCAGACCCGCAGCAACGATGACCGCGAGCATCGCAAGCCCGAGCGCGATAGGAATGACGCGGGACTTCGAAACGGTCCTAGGCATAATCGGGACGCGCCCACGCGTCCTCGGGCGGGGATGATGCAGGGTTCGCTATAAACCTGACTGAAGGGCGCGCCGTCGCCGTGCGCGAAGGGCGGCCGGACGGTTCCGCCGACCCATTTACGTGCTCGGTCGTGCTGGTGACACCCGTGGCGTTCCCGTTCGTCCCGGTCTTCCTCGTGCTCTTCCTCGCGTACATGGTCTACTCGGAGTGGGCCCGACTGGACTCCCGCTATCCGATTGCCGCTGCGCTCGGCCTTCTGGTCGTGACGGCGGTCGTCGACGCGTCGGGCGCGGTGGGCATCGCCAACACCCTGGCCGAGTTCGTCTTCTTCCTGCTCGCCGGCGGTGTCGTGCTCCTGCTGGTCGACCACGTCCGGGAGGGCCGGGCGACGCCCACGACTGCGGACGATTCAGGTCTTCGGCCGAGGCCGACCGAAGCGGCCGATCCGGCGGAGGAGCGGGAGGGGCCTCCCCACGAGACCCTCGACCGCCCCGAGCAAGAGCTGGTCCCCCTCGTCGATGCTCCGGGTGAGGAGAACGACCACGATGAACAGCCCGACGATCGCGAGTCCGATCACGGGTAGGCTCCAGAGCGGATAGTGGATCGGAGCGAGCGCAAGGATCGCGGCGACCGGTGCCGCCGTGACGAGGACGGGCACGTAGAAGTGGGGCTCGAACGGGTGCACGCCCGTGCTCGCCGCGACCTCGATGAGCGAGAGCGCGGTGTACGAGGCGTTCGCGCTCGCCCAGGCGATCGCCGCTCCCGGGATCCCGTAGGTCGGCACGAGCGCGAGGGAGACGCCGAGGTCGATCGCGACCGCGATCGCCGCGTTGAACGCGAGCAGGTGGGTCTGGCCGAGCGCGACCTGGGCGTTGGTCGCCGGCCCCATCACCGTCGTGAGAAAGGCGCCGATCACCACGATCTGGAGCGGGATCACGATCGTGGCGTACTGAGGTCCGTAGACGAAGTCGAGCGATCGGCTCGGAAGGAAGAAGAACAGGAGGAACAGCGGCAGCGAGAACAGGATGAGCCACTTCGTCACCGTGACGTACGTCATCCGGATCGACGCAAAGTCCCTCGTGCGCAGGAAGCGGGCGGCGACCGGGAGGAAGATGTACGCGGCGGCCCCGATCGCCACCTGGATGAGACGGGCGAGGGTGAGCGAGTTCGTGTAGGTCCCCACGGCGGTGGGGTCGAACGCGCCGAGCACGAGCGTGTCGCCGCTACCGGTGAGCGCCCCCATCAGCCCGACCAAGAGGAGCGGCAAGGCGAAGCGCATGAGCGGGGCGACCGCACCGGGGCTGCCCGCGCCGGCAGGGAGCACGCGCGGGAGCTGTCGGAGCAGATACGCCACCGAGAGCAGCAGGCTGATCGCGTTCGCCGCGACGTAGGCGACGATCGCCGACTCGTAATCGATCCCCTTCGGGGGGAGCACGAAGAGGGCCACGACGAACACGACCCAGAGGCCCGGGGTGACGATCTGCACGAACACCGCGTTCGGGGTGACGTCCTCGTAGCCCTGGAAAATCGCGGCGATGATGGTCCCGATCACCGACGTCGCGACCGCGATCGGGAACAGCTCGAGCGCCGGCACGAGGCTCGGCAGGCCGAGTCGCTGCGAGATCCACGGACCGATGAGCCAGAGCACCAGGGAGGTCCCCACCGCCGAGGCGCCGCCGATCGCGAGCGCGCCCCGCACGATCGATCGACGTTCGGCGTCGGTCGCCACGTACGGAAGGCTCCGGGCGACCGCACTGGGTAGCCCAAGCGTGCCGACGGCCGACACGACCCCGACCAGCGTGAGGCCGAGCGAGAACGCGTCCCAGTCCGTGAACGAGATCGACCGGGTGAGGACGACCCGCGCGACGAAGGTCAGCCCGACGTAGCAGAGGGTCCCGAAGAGCAGGAAGAGCGTCCCCCGAGTGACGCTCGACAGCCCCTCCTGCACCTCGGAGGATGAACTCACGATCGGTCGCCGCCGGGCCGCTCGGGACGCCGTACGGTAAATACCTGGCGCTCCGGCGGTACGGTTCTTGTAGGAGGGCCCCGCTAGCGCGAGCGTGACCCTACCCGGACCGGCGGGGGTCGCGTGGGTCCTCGGTCTCCTCGCCTGGGCTGCGACGTCCGCCGTCGTCGGTGAGTGCACGCGCGATCTCGCCGGGCGCTGGCTCGCTTCCTGGCGGGGCCTCGAGCTCGTCGAGCGGCTCCTGCTCGATTTCTACCTCGGCGGTGCGGTGATGTACCTTGTCGCCGCCGTGCCGGTGGGCGCGTTCACCCCGACAATCGTCTTCGGCCTCCCGATCGCCGCGGCGGTGGTGCTGGTGACACGTCGTGCCGGGCTGCGGGCACGCGGCGACGGCCTCGGAGGAGAACGGACCGCCTCCGCCCGATGGCCGGTCGGCGCGCTATCGGCGCTCCTGGTCGCGTTCGTCCTGCTCGTCTTCGAGCTCGCGCTCGCGCTGCCCATCGGGACCGGCAACACCTACGATTCGAGCCTCCTCACCCTCTACGTGTCGCTCCTCCTCCAGCATCACACGATCCCTCTCTCGTTCGAACCGTACGCGAGCGTGGGCCTCCTCTACCCCCAAGGTACCACCGTTTGGCTCGGGTGGGCGCAGCTCGACTTCGGTCTTCCGGCCGCCCGGACGAGCCTGCTCGTCACCCCGCTGTTCCTCGCTCTTGCCCCTCTCGGCGCCTACGTCTTCGGGCGGCGCTCGTTCGGGACCGACCGGGCGGGACTCGCGGCGGCCGTGCTGGTCGCCGCGGTCGGCTCCTGGACCCGCGTGCTGGTGGGAGGGAGCAACGACTTCGTCTTCGCGTTCCCGCTCGTCCTCCTGCTCGCGGGCCAACTCGTCGGGGGCTGGAGGTCCCGCCTTCCCTCGTGGGGGGACGCGCTCGCGTTCGGCCTCCTCGCCGGGTACTCGGCGGCGATGAATCCGGTCGGGGCGGAGTGGCTCCTCCCCTCGGCGCTTGTCTTCGTGGTCGTGGGGCCGCACCGCCTCGGGATCGCGGTCCGTCGGCTCGGGCGCTGGGCCGTCGCCGCAGGGTCGGCGCTCGTCCCGCTCATCCCCACCTGGATCGTGCTCGCGCGGGGCTGGGGGAGCCCGGGCCTCACCCCGGGGGCCGGGGCGGCCCCGGCCGGGACCCCGTCGGGGATCTCCCCCTCGCAGTTCGTGGGGAGCATCGACCCCTACCTCTTCCGGCCCACGGACGTCTGGCTCTCTCCCGTTCCGTTCCTTCGGCTCGAGCTCGCGATCCTGCTCACCCTCGGCCTCGCCATCCTCGTCCTGGCCCGCCGAGACTCCGCGCTCGGCCGCTTCGTCGGACCGTTCCGAGAGTTCGTCGGCATCGGCGCCATCGTGCTCGTGGGGCTGCTCGGGATCCTCCTGCTCGCGTCGACCGGCTTCGGCCCGGCGGTCCGCTTCGCCGACATCTCGAGCGGGGCCGAGCTGTCGATCTGGCTCTTCACGCTCTTCACGATGATCGCGGCGCTCCCGTTCCTTCTGGTCGTCGAGCGGGCGGCGGTTGACGCCCGGCCCGCCCCCCCGACGCTCCCCGCCACGAGCCCGCCTCGGCGCCGGGGCCGAACCGGACTCCCCCGGGGTACGGTGCCCGTGCTCCTCGCGCTGCTCGTGGTGGTGCCCGGGGTCGTTCTCACGCCGACCGAGCTCGCCCCGGTCCTCACCCACCTCTACGACGACTTCGGGAACGTTACGACCGACGACCTCGCGCTGATCGAGTACGCGGGCTCCCATCTTCCCGCGGGCTCCCGGGTGCTGGTCGCCCCGGGCAGCGCCGCGGGGTTCCTTCCCGGCTACGCCCCGAATTTGGTCCTACTGTATCCCATGGTCCCGGGCTGGGAGTGGCTGAACTCCTCGTACCGTGTGCTGGTCCAGGAGCTCACCAACGGGACGCTCAACGAGAGCGGGGAGTCGGCGCTCTCCGCGCTCGCCGTCCAGTTCGTCGTCGTCACGGGAACGAACACCGTCCTCTACGCCGCGTTCTCTCCGGCGCCGTTCCTCGCGGATCCGGGGGAGTTCCCCGTGCTCTTCCACGCGGGGGACGCGTACCTCTTCGAGCGAGTCCTGCCGCCATGACGGGCGGCTCGCGATGCGCGCGCGGAGGCTAGACGAACTCGTCCAGCACGCTCTCGCGGCCCTTGAGGCCCACTGGCTGCTGGGCGAGCGGACCGGCCGCGAGGACCTCCTCGAGGTCCTCGTACGTTGGGCGTTCCGTTCGGTAGAACAGTCCGATCGGGATCTTGTCGCCCCACTCGAGCGACCGCTGCCAGGCGGCCACGATGTCGCTCGGGTCGTGACCCGCGTTCTCGAGCTTGTAGACGCGCTGACGGAAGAAGTCGAACGTGTTCAGCTTGTTGTACGTCACGCACGGGCTGAATACGTCCACGAACGCGAACCCTTTGTGCTGGATCCCGCCCGCGATGAGGTCGGTGAGCTGCTTCACGTCGCCGGAGAACCCGCGTGCGACGTAGGTCGCTCCGCTCGCGAGCGCGAGCGCGATCGGGTCGATCGGCCGCTCGATCACTCCCGTGGGGGTCGACTTGGTCTTCTGGCCCATCGTGGAGGTCGGGCTCGCCTGGCCGGTCGTGAGCCCGTAGATCTGGTTGTCCATCGTCACATAGGTCATGTCGACGTTGCGCCGCATCGTGTGCACGAAGTGCCCGGCCCCGATGCCGAAGCCGTCGCCATCGCCGCCCGTGCCGATCACGGTGAGGCCGTGGTTCGCCCACCGGATGCCCTCCGCCACCGGGAGCACGCGACCGTGGATGCCGTGGAACCCGTAGGACGTGAGGAAGTGCGGGAGGTTCGACGAGCAGCCGATCCCCGAGATGATGACCACGTTGTGGGGAGGGATCGCGAGCCGCTTCACCGCGGTCTCGACGGCGGCCACGACGCCGAAGTCGCCGCAGCCCGGACACCACGTCGGCTTCGTGTCGGATTTGCCGAGGACGGGGAGAGCGGGCCCCGTCGGCGCCGCCGCGGGCCGAGCGCTACTTTCCGCCGTCGGCCATCACCTCGAGCGCCCGCACGACGATCTCATGCGGGTAAAACGGCTCTCCGTCGTACTTGAGGAGTCGCTCCGACAGATGGACCCCGGTCTCGGCCCGGAGGAGTCGGCCGAACTGACCGGAGTAGTTCGCCTCGACGAGCAGGGTGCGGCGGGGTGGGGCGAGCGCGGCGCGCACCCGGTCGGCGTCGATCGGGTACACCGCGGGGAAGCGCAGCAGGTTCGTTGGCCGACCCTGCGCGGCCAGAGCGGCCATGGCATCGCGGACCGCGCCGACCGTCGAGCCCCAGGCGACGAAGGTCAGGGCGGCGTCGGACGGGCCCTCCCAGGTCGGAGGCTCGATCGCGCCGACGAGCCCCTGTAGCTTGCGCATGCGCTTGTCCATCATCCGCTGGCGCTCGGTCACCCAGACCGGGATGCCCGACTTCACGTCGGAGATGAGGTGACCTCGCTCGTCGTGCTCGTCCGATCCCGCCACGAACTGGAGGCCCGGCTGGCCCGGGAACGCCCGCGGGGAGACGCCGGAGGCCGTGTACTGGTAGCGCTGGTACTCGTGTCCGTTCGGCTCGACCGTGAACAGCGAGGGAAGCGGGATGTCGAGCGGCACCTCCTCGCGATCGACCGTCATGAAGTTCTCGGAGAGATGGAGGTCGCTCGCGACGAGGATCGGCGTCTGCCAATCCTCCGCCAGCTGGAACGCTCGGATCATCGTGCGGTAGGCCTCGGCCGGATTCGATGGGGCGAGGATGGCGCGGGGAAACTCGCTCTGACCCGCGCCCAACATGAGGTTCAAGTCGCCCTGCTCGGTCTTCGTCGGAAGGCCGGTGGACGGACCGGCGCGCTGGGACTCGACCACCACGAGCGGCGTCTCCGTCATTCCGGCCATCCCGAGGGCCTCGGTCATCAGTGAGAACCCTCCTCCGCTCGTCGCGGTCATCGAGCGCACGCCGCCGAACGACGCGCCGATTGCCATGTTGATCGCCGCGAGTTCGTCCTCCGCCTGCTTGACGACCACGCCGAGCGAGTGGGAGTGGGCGGCCATCCAGTGCATGATCGAGGACGCCGGGGTCATCGGGTACTGGGCGAGGAACTTGCAACCCCCCGCGACCGCACCGAGCGCGATCGCCGCGTTGCCATTCATCAGCAGCTTCGCCGGTCCCCGTCGACCGATCGCGTGATCGCTCTCGCTCGCGTGGGCACGGGCGAACTCGAAACCGGCTCCCGCCGCGCCGAGGTTCCACTCGACGACGTCGCCGGCCTTCTTCCCGAACGAGTCGCGCAGGGCTTCGTTGAGGATGTCGAGAGGGATGCCAGCCAGGTAGGCGGCAGCGCCCATCCCGCCCGCGTTCTGGAGGATCGACTGGCTGGTGTACTTGCGCGCGAACTCGAGCGTCGGAACTCCCAGCGCGCGGACGCCCGCGGGAAGCTCGCTCTCCGCGACCGCGAATTTCTCGGGATCGTAGATCACCGTGCCGCCGCGACGGAGCGAGTGGCCATGGACCGAGACGGTCTGCTTGTCGAGCGCATAGAGGACGTCCGCCTGGTCGCCCTGGGAGTACGGCCGGGCGTCGGAGGTGCGGGCCTGGAACCAGACGTGGCCTCCCCGGATCACGGACTGGTAGGCGTTCAGACCGAAGACGTGCCAGCCGAGGCGGGAGAAACAACGGGAGATCGTTTCGCCGATCGAGGCGATCCCGTCGCCCGCCTGACCGCCGGCCCGGACGGCGAGATCCGTCATGCCCTAGTTCCACGGGCCATTCGTATTAATCGGTTCCGCGCCTCGTCTTCCGTCCGCAACCCTTAGACGAGCCGCGCCGTCCCGTCGCCGATGACCCGGCCCGTTCGCGTTCTGTTCTTCGCGACCGCTCGAACCGCGGTGGGGCGGGCCGAGGTCGATTGGCCGGTACCGCCCGGGGGAATCTCGGCGGCCGCTCTCGCCGGGGAGCTCGAGACCGCGTACCCCGCGCTCGCGCGCACGCTCGTGACGAGCCGGCTCGTTCGCAACGGTCGGTACGTTCGCCGGCGATCGGAGCGTGTGCGCCCGGGCGACGAGTTCGCGATCCATCCGCCGTACGGGGGCGGGTGAGCGTGAGCGTACGCCTCACCGCTCGACCGCTCTCGATCCCGCAAGCGTGGCGCGAGCTCGAGGGTCCGGGGACCGGAGCGGTCGTCGTGTTCGCCGGTCGGGTCCGCGCCGACGCGGGACCCCTCGGCCGGGTACTGGCGCTTGTGTACGAGGCGCACGAGGGCCCGGCGCTCGCTCGCTTCCGAGCCCTCGAATCCCGCGCCCGCCGACGCTTCGGCGTGACGAGGTCCGTCATCTGGCACCGCGTAGGCCGGCTCCGGGTCGGAGAGGTCTCGGTGATCGTCGGGGTCGCTTCCCCCCACCGCGCCGCCGCGTTTCGCGCCGCGCGCGATCTCATCGAGGAGCTGAAAGTGACGGTGCCGATCTGGAAGACGGAGCGAGCACGACCCGTACGTCGACCGCGACGACCCCGCGACCGGCGGGCAGGACGATCAGCGGGTTGAGGTCGAGCTCGGCGATCTCGGGTCGCTCGACCGCGAGCTGGGAGACCCGTTCGATTGCGTCCTCGAGGGCGGCGAGGTCGCTCGGCGGCTCCCCCCGGACACCGCGGAGGAGCGGGAACGCCTTGATCGACTCGACCATCCGCCGGGCCGCGAGCTCGGAGACCGGGGCGAGGCGGAAGGTGACGTCGCGCAGCACCTCCACGTAGATCCCGCCCATGCCGAAGACCAGGATCGGGCCGAAGTCGGGGTCCCGCTGGATGCCGACGAGGACTTCCCGGCCGCCCGAGATCTGCTCTTCGATCTCGTAGCCCTCGATCCGCGCGGTCGGTGCGGCGGCCGTCACGGCGGCGTGCATGTGATCCCAAGCGGCCCGGAGCATCTCGGCGTCGGCGAGGCCCACCGCGACGCCTCCGACGTCCGTCTTGTGGGAGATGTCGGGAGACGCGACCTTGAGGACGATGGGGTACCCGATCCCGTCGGCGGTCCGGATCGCCTCGTCGATCGTGGTCGCGCGGGCGACCTTGGGAAACCGGATCCCGTAGGCCGACAGAAGCGAACGAGCGGCGGACTCAGGGAGGACCGAGACCCCCGACGCGCGCACCTGGTCGAGCAGAGCGCCGACCGCCGTCGCGTCGACGGGGAACGAGCGAACGGTCGTGCGCGGACGGGTGCGCCAGGCGTGGTAGCGGGCGAGGCTGCCGAGACCTTGGACGGCTTCCTCGGGGAACGTGAACGTCGGGATCCCGTGGTCCTCGAGGAACTCGACCTCCCGCGAAAGATCGGTCAGGCCGAACAGGCAGGCCACGATCGCCTTCGCGGTCGAGCTCTTCGCGTCGAGGATCGCCTTCGCGACCGACTCGCCGGACATCTCCCCCCTCGGGGTCGCGATCACGACGGCGCCGTCGAACTCGGCGGTCGCGAGCAGGGTCCCGAGGGTCGCCCGGTACTGATCGGCGCCGACGTCCGCGGTCATGTCGACCGGGTTCGAGACGGCGGCGATCGACGGGAGGCTTCGGGTCAGCACCTCCCTCGTCCCGGGAGCCGGCGGGGGCAGCTCGAGCCCGGATCGGATCGCGGCGTCGGCCGCGACGATCCCCGGCCCCCCCGAGTTCGTGAGGATCACGAGGCGCGGCCCCTCGAGCGCGAGGCCACTCGAGAAGATCTTGGCCGCTCGAAACAGATCGCCCAGGGTGTCCGCCCGCAGCACGCCGGATTGCTGAAACACGGCGTCGTAGAGCTGGTCCCGGCCGGACTGGGCGAGGGAGCCGGTGTGGCTGAGAACCGCGCGCTCTCCCGCCGCGGTGCGCCCGCTCTTGATGACGAGGACGGGCTTGTTCTCCGTGACCTCCCGCGCCGCTTCGAGAAATCGCCGGCCGCTCGCGAGGCTCTCGACGTACAGCAGGATGACCCTGGTCGCCGGATCCGTGCCCAGCGAGTGGAGGAGATCGTTCTCGTCCACCCCGGCGCGATTACCTACCGAGACGAACCGCGAGAAGCCGATCCGCTCGGCGATCCCGTACTGGAGGATCCCAGCGCACAGCGCACCGCTCTGCGAGACGAACGCGATGTTCCCCCGGGGCGGGAGGCTCTCGCTGAACGTCGCGTTCAGGCTGACCTCGGGATCGGTGTTGATCACCCCGAAGCAGTTAGGCCCGACCACCGACATCCGGTACTTCTCGGCGCGACGCACGACATCGGCCTCGAGCGCCGCACCGGCCTCGCCGACCTCCCGGAACCCGGCCGACACGATGATCACCCCTCGGGTCCCCGCCGCCCCGAGCTCTTCGACGACCTCGGGCACTCCCGGGGCCGGCACGATCACGATCCCGAGGTCCGGGACCTCGGGCAGCTCCCGGATCCCCGGATAGCAACGGACCCCCGAGACGCTCTTCCAGGAGGGGTTCACCGGGTACGCCACACCCCGGAAGCCCGCCTCGATGAGATTGCGGAAGACGCTCGTTCCGACTTTGCCCGGTCGGTTCGACGCTCCGATCACGGCCACCGACGAGGGCCGGAACAGTTCCTCGAGCTCGGGCGAGCGTCCGACGGTCATCGGTACCGGGATCAGTCGGTCGTTCGGACTGGCCGTCCGTTATATAGAAACGCCTCCGTCCGAAGCCCGTGACGCCCGACGGATCGGCCGGCGCGGACCGCCCCGCGTCGTCCCCGCCCGCTGCCGGGCCGCCGCGAGCTCGGCCGGGCGGACTCCTCCAGCGGATGGACAAGGGGCAGATCCGTCACGTCATCGCCGTGGGGAGCGGGAAGGGGGGGGTCGGTAAGTCGTCGGTCACGACCCTCATGGCAGCCGAGCTGCAGCGGCGCGGGCTCGCGACCGGGATCCTGGACGCGGACGTCACGGGCCCATCGGTGCCGAAGCTCCTCGGTCTTTCGGGTCCCCTCACCGATCGAGGTGAGGGGATCGAGCCGGCCCGCTCGCGCACCGGCATGACTGTTGTCTCCTCTCAGTTCATGGTGGAGGACGAGCAGACGCCGGTGATCTGGCGAGGGCCGCTCGTGACGCGGCTCATCACGCAGTTCTTCGGGGCGGTGCACTGGGGCCCGCTCGACTACCTGTTCATCGACATGCCGCCCGGGACGAGCGACGTACCTCTCACGGTGTTCCAGACGATCCCGATCGACGGGATGGTCTTCGTCCTCACGCCCCAGGATCTGGCCGCGTTGATCGTGAAGAAGGCGATGAACATGGCGCGCGACCTCCACGTCGCGCTGCTCGGCGTCGTGGAGAACATGTCCTGGATCACCTGCCCCCATTGCGGGGAGCGGATCAACCTCTTCGGCGCCGGCCGCGTCGATCGCATCGCCGACGAGTACGGCATTCCGCTCCTCGCTCGCCTCCCGCTCGCCCCGCCGGTCTCGGAGCTGGGGGACGCCGGCCGGCTCGAGGAGTACCGCAGCGCCGAGATCGGCGCGCTCGTCGACGCGCTGCTCAAGGCCGTCGACGAACTCACGACGGGCGCGGCGACGACCCTGTAGACGACCGGAGGTCCCGGAACGGGATCGCCTCCACGGGAACGCCCCGGCGTCGAAGGGCGGCCCGAAGCCCCGCGACGTGAGCGTCCCCGACCACGACCGCGAGCCTCCCATACCCGCGACCCCGCAGCGAGGCGAGGCGCTCGGCCATGTGCTCGTTGCGATCGTCGAGCAGCACCCGGGCGAGCGTGGGGCTCGAGCGGCGCAGCTCTTCCGTGTAGACGTCGGGCCGGTCCGCGTATCGCTCGATCTCCCGTTCGACGAGCCGGGCGGGTACGAAGAGCGCCACGATCGCCCCGACCAAGAGGCCCACGCGCTCGCGGAACGGCATCGTGCGCACGAGCTCGACGAACGTCGTCCCGATCGGGTCGTCGATCAGGAAGAGCGGTAGGTGCCGCTCTTCGGCGAAGCGCGCGGCCGCCTTCATCTCGGCTCCCGGGACCCCGCCGCCGATCTCGGCGCCGAGGCGACGCTGGACGCGTTCCCACAGCCGCGCGAACAGCGGCGCATCCCGGCCCCCGCGGGCCCGCTGGTCCGCGAAGAGGGCACGCGCCCGTTCCGGATCGAGCTCGATCGCGACCCCGTCGAGGGTCCGGGCGTCGAGCTCCCGGCGGAGGGGCTCCGCAAGATCGACGACGTGCGCCGCCCCGAGCAACAGGACCGGGCTCTGGGTCGTCGAGCTGTACACGTGGCTCCCTACTTGGTCGGCCCGTATCTGCCTTCGCCCCAAGGCCCAAATAGGGAAGCGAAGTCGGCGGACGAGATGGCCTGGACCCTCTTCACCGTCCCGACCACGAAGCGTCCCGAACTCGATGCCGCGTTGCGCGACGACGTGCTCTCCCGGCAGAGCCAGAAACTGCGCGACGCCGCGACCCTCGGGGGCCCCGCGGGCACGCTCTACGTGCTGCTCGAGGGGTCGGCCGAGGCGATGGCGCGGGCGGACTCGCTCCTGAGTCCGATCGGTACCAAGGTCCCGATCGGCGACGCCGAAGGGCTCTATCGCCACTTCAAGGACGAGGACGACGCCGCTTCGGCGGGGATGGGCCTGTTCTTCACCGAGGGCTGACCCGATCTATTCCGTGCGCGGCGCGTGCGACGGCTCGAGGTCCTCGCCGCCTCCGAAGACCCTCTGGCACCCCTGGTAGAGCGCATCGAGGCCCGTGGCGTCCTTCGCCGAGGTCGGCACGAGGCCCGCGAGCGGGCCCATGGTTTCGATCGCGCGGAATAGCTCGGTAGAGAGCTGAACGTCCGGGGTCGGTGCGTCGCGGGTGACCGCGTCGTAGAGCCGCGAGGGGTCCTCGGCCCATGTCGCGAGCTCGGAGAGCTGCTCCGGCGTGAGGACGTCCGACTTCGCGAGGACGTTGAGCATCGGCAGACGGAACCGGAACTCGACGGTCGCGCTGAGCATGAGGAGGGAGACGAAGCCGGCCGCGGTCCGGGCGAGCGCCGGGTCGAAGAGGAACGCGATCAGGGACCGGTCGCCGCTCAGCGCGTCGACGATCGCCTTCGACGCTTCGCGGAACGCGAAGAGCTCGATCTGGCCCGGGGTGTCGATGAGCACGTAATCGGCGTCCTCCTGCTCGATCGCCTGCTTCACGTCGAAGATCTTGAGCGCGATCATGTCGGCCGCGGCGACCTGGGCGCCGTTCGGCCCGAGCCCGTACTCATCCTGGAGGTCGTCGAGCCGGACCCATTCGCGAATGTCGACGGCCGGCTCGAGCGAGGTCGTCTCGCTGCCCGGGTCGAGGTTGACGACCGCTGCGTCGTAGCCCGAGGACCGCATCCAATCGGCGAACGCACGGACGAGCGAAGTCTTTCCGGCCCCGGCGGTACCGGTGAAGTAGACAGTCCCCGGCTCTTCCATCGTCACTTCTTGGCCCCGGCGGGGCGGTGCTTGCGCACGTCGGCCGCGATCGCTCGGAGCAGCTTCGTCTTGCTCGCGCCCGGTCGCTTGCCCACCTTGACCCGTCCTTCGTAGGCGAAGAACCGACGCGGATACTGTTTCGATGACTCGACCTCGGCCGTGAGCCCGAGCCGCTTCGCCGCCGCCAGGATCTCCTCGGTCGTGACGTCCGCGACCGCCTCGGTCTCGGGAAGCCGCCGCCCTCCGCGACGGGAAAGACCCTTTCCGAGATAGGCCGGGTACACGTAGAAGTGATCGGGCATCGCCGATCCCTCCGCCTATGCGGCGGAGGCGGCCGCTACGCGGACCCCGTTGAGGACCCCGTCCTGACCGGGGCGGGATCGCACCCGGACGAGGCCGATGTCGGTCTCGAGGATCGCGCCCTTCGTGATGATGTTGCGCTGGACATAGTTCGGGTTCGCCGGATTCTCCCGAACGGTGACGATCTTCGCCCGCTGCATCTTCCGGGTCGCCGGGTCGTAGACGTTGATCGTCTGCGTCGTCAGCACCCGCAGCTTGCGGTTCGCCCCCCGCACCCGGTAGCGCTTGACGGTCCCCGCACCGATCGTGGCGTGCTGGAGCTCACGCGAGATCTCGAAGCGACGCTTCTTGCGGATCGGGCGGAGGCGCCCGCCCGTGCGCTTACGTCGGGAACGACCCTGCCAGATCCCCATCGCGGTGCTCCGAGGTGCGGTCGGAGCGGGGTAGCGTATAAAGGGTTTATCGCGAGGAAGCGCCGCCCGAGATCGTCAGCACGGCCTTGATGGTGCCGCCGATCCGGCCCATCAGGACGTCGGAGTAGTCTTCGAGCGGACGACGAGTCGAGATCATCTGTTCGACAGCGCCTGGCCAGCGGGCCTCGAACGCCCCGAGATCGGCGAGGCCGGTCTCGAAGTAGGTCCGGTTGGCGTTGACCGAGCCGACGACCGCATGGTTCTGGAGCACGATCCCTCGGAAGAGCGCTCCGCCCATCACCGAGGTCGGCGGGGCGTTCACGTCCGGGATGCCGGTGAGCACCAACGTCCCGTTCGGAGCTAGGATGTCCACGAGGCCGAAGTTGAGCAGGGCGGATCCGGACCCTTCGATCACGAGGTCGAAGCGGTCCGGACCCAGGGCCGAGAGCCCACCCGCGACGTTCGCGTGGCGGGCTCCGATGCGGGCGAGCAGGGCCTCCGCCGGAGTCCCGTTGTGCCGGTCGACCGCGGTGACCTCGTACCCTCGGTTCCTCAGGACGAACGCCGCCAGCATCCCGATCGCGCCGGTGCCCGCGACGAGCGCGGTGGGCGCTCGCGTCGGGGGAAAGCCCGGGGTGGGCTCCTTCCGGTCGAGCACGCGTTGGCCCATCGCGATCGCCTTCTCGACGACACTGAGGGGTTCGAGCAGGACCGCGATCCCACGGAGCCCGGCGGGCACCTTCACGAGGTACTCGGGGATCTCGACGTACTCGTCGGCCATGTAGCCGTGCGCCCCGTTGATCCCTCGCTCGGTGAAGCCGCCGGTCTCGCAGAAGTCCGAGCGATTGGCGAGGCAGAATCGGCACCGGCCGCACCCGCGCCGGACGGTGGCGACGACGAGGTCGCCCGGCGAGAACCCCGAGGCCCCCGCCGAGGTGTCCACGACCTCGCCCAAGTTCTCGTGACCGAGGATGAGGTAGTCCTCCCCGTCCGGGGCGCGACCGTACTTGCCCGTGACGATGTCGTGGTCCGTCCCGCAGACGCCGACCTCGAGGACCCGCACCCGCACGGCCCCCGGCGCGAGGGGAGGGACCGGCAGGTCCCGGAGCGACGCGCCCGGCGCCGGCGGCCGGACCACGATCGCCCGCACGTCAATCCTCGAGGTACGGGCGGAGCCGGGCCCGCAGCGGCTCGAGCCGGGCGAGCACGGCCTTCTCCTCGTCCGGGCGCAGCGCGTCGTAGGGCGAACGGTACCCGACCTCCGCACCGCGCAGTTGGAAGGCGAGGAACTTGTCGACCGCAGGGAACGGTCCGGCCCGGACGGCGTCGCCGAGCGCGTTCACCAGGCCCTGAAGCTCGGCGGCGCGGGCCACGCTCCCGGCACGGGCCGCCGCGACCAGCGCGACGCAGAGTCGGGGCACGAGGTTGGCGAACCCCATGATCCCGCCGACCGCCCCGGCGGCGATCGCGTCTGAGACGAGCGCGTCGTCCCCGGGAAGGACCGCGAACCCCTCGGGCCGGTCGCGCAGCATCGAGGAGATGCTCGCGAGCGATCCGGCGGTGTCCTTCGCGCCGGCGATGACCCCGTCCCGGAACAGCGCGTGGAGCTGTCGGGGATCGAGGGCGTACCCGACGAAGGAGGGAATGTTGTAGCCGAGCACAGGGACGGTGGTCGCGGCCCGGATCGCCCGATAGTACCGGTCGATCCCGGCCGGCGTCGGATGCAGGAAGTAGGGAGGCACCGCGACGAGCGCCGCCGCGCCGGCGCGCTCGGCCTCGACCGCGTAGCGGACCGCCTGACGGGTCGAGGGTGCTCCGCACCCCACCCAGACATCGACGCCGCGAGGGACGGTGCCGAGCACGGCCGAGAGCAGACGGCTGCGCTCCTCGTCGCGGAGGAGCGGGAACTCCCCGAGAGAGCCGAGAACGAAGACGTGGTCGATCCCCTGCTCGGAGAGGTCGTGCACGAACCGGACGTTCTTGTCGGGGTCGAGCTCGCCCCCGGCGTCAAAGAGGGTCGGGACGGGGACCGTGAGGCCCGCCAGGCTCATCGCTCGCGAAGGTCGCCTCGCATCTTAAGGTCTCGACGAGGTACGGGGCGGGGATCTCGCACGGCCGACCGGCGTATCCTGGGCTTGGACGAGGCAGGCCGAGGCAGCGTCCTCGGCCCGCTCGTCATCGCCGGATTCTGTTGCGCTGAGGCCCGCGTCACCGAGCTGCGGAGCGCCGGCGTCCGCGACTCGAAGCGACTCTCGCCCCGGGAGCGACGGCGGGTGTACCGGCGGCTCCAGGCGTTCGGCGAGCGACGGTCGGTCGCGCTCGCGCCGCGAGCGATCGACCGGTACGTCGTGCGGGGCGCGCTGAACGAGCTCGAGCTGCTCACGTTCGCCCGCCTCATCGAGGCGTTCGAGCCCGACGAGGTCTACGTCGACGCCTGCGACCCGGACGCCGAACGGTTCGGCCGCCGGCTCGCCGAGGCCGCCCGGCCGGGCGTTCGGATCATCAGCCGGCACCGTGCCGATCGGGATCTCGCGATCGTGGGCGCGGCCTCGGTCGTGGCCAAGGTGCGACGGGACGCCGCGATCGACCGACTTCGGGGGCGCGCGGGCGAGGTCGTGGGCACCGGCTACCCGTCCGATCCCGAGACGCAGCAGTGCGTCGAGCGCCACGCGCGGAACGGCGGGTCGATCCCCCCCTGGATGCGCCGGTCGTGGGAGACGGTGCAAAGGGTTAAGCGCCAACATCCGGCTCTCACGCTCGAACGGTTCGCCCCATGACCGTCGAAGACACGCTGGCCTCGCTCGTCGATCGGTTCAACCGCAAGGCCGCGGCGACGCCGGCGATGGCCGAGGAGCTGAACGGGCTGGCCCGGACGATCCGGATCCATCTCACGGACCTCGGCAACTTTGCCGTCGACCTCAAGGACGGGCGGCTCACGAACTTACGGTCCGGCGCCCCGAGCGCGGCCGACGTGACGATCACGACCGACGTCGCGACGTTCCAGGGGCTCGTGCAGAAGGAGATCGGCCCGATGAAGGCGCTCGTCACCCGGCGGCTCGCGATCGAGGGCACGCTCGAGGACAAGCTCCTCTTCCGCAAGCTCCTGTGAGACCGATCGACCGCCCCGCTACGGAAGGAAGACGCACGCCGCGATGCAGACCCCGTAGTGGTCCATCGGGATCGACAGCTCCTCGGTCCGGTAGTGGATGCGCCGCAGCTCGACCCCACGGAAGTGGGCGATCTCCTGCATCCGCCAGCGCAGGAACTCCTTGAGCGACTTTTGGGTGCCGTGCAGGTGGCCCTCGGCCACGTACCCCCCCTCCCCGTCCGTGCGGAACCCGTAGGCGATCCCCGCGCTGATCACCTCGCCCTCGCCCCCCGAGTACCGCGCGAGCACCGCGTGCGTGATCGCCCCGCGGGCGATCGGAACGCGGTCGATCTGGCGGATCCCCACGGGCAGGACCGACGAGACGCTGACGAGGTTCTGTTCTCCGATCCCGGCCTGCAGGAGAGCGAGGTCGAAGGCGTTGAGCTCGCTCGTCTTGTTGATGCCGCGGCCGCTGGTCACGAAGAACCGCGAGGGGACCGGGAGGAGCGTCTGGATCGCCG
>JASHQN010000093.1 GCA_030039135.1 Thermoplasmata archaeon
GGCGCCCTCGCGGCGGGCGGTGCCGGCGCCCGCGGCTCTTTGCCGGCAGGCGGCGCCGGGATGGCCCCCTGCTTCGGGGCTGTGGGCGAGGCCGACGGTGTCGCGGGGTTCTCGGCCGCCGGTTCGGAGGCGTCCCGGCCCCGGAGCCGCGCCTTAATCGCGGCCCACATCTTGGCCCGCGGTCCCGGTTCGAGCAGCGTCGTCCAGGCGACGCGACAGGATCTGGATCCGGTCGTCGAGCGTGGTCATCTGACCCTCGATCTCGCGCAACGCCTCGTCGATCCGCTTCAGGCGCTGCGCGAGGAGTTCGGTGACCTTCGGTCGGTCCATCTCGACGACGATCCCCGACCCCACGCCGATCAGCACCGGCGCGTCCCGAACGATCGAACCCCGGACGAACGTCTCCCCGCCTAAGGGCAGGAGCAGTTCGGACCCGGGCTCGGCTCGCTCCACTCCCTCCAGGCTCTCCCGCGCGCGAAGATGGTCGGCGCGCGAGGCGGTGAGGATCTGGTACTGCTGGAGGATCGCGTTGAGCTGGTTGCGGTAGGCGTCGAGGCGCATCAGGTCCTCCTGGACCTGCTGCTCCGACGGCGGTGCGCTCCTCGCGCTCATGAACCGCCCGCCGCCGCGATATCGTCGATGCGGATCTGCCGCCGATTCACGTGATGGCAGCTTCCGATCTCGGAGAGGATCCACTCGCGCGCGGCGGCATCGGAGGCGGCATCACACTCCTTGGTGAACGGTTGCCAGTATCCCCGGCGGGCGTAGAACGACCCCCGGACGACCCACGTGGGCATCGGCGCAATCCTCCACCGCGGTCCACCTGAGTGGCCCACTTAACCTTGACCGGCCGCCGCCCTCGGGACGGCGCCGCCGAGGCTCGAGATCAGGTGGTCGGCGGTACGGTACGCGAGCGCGAGGATCGACATCATCGGGTTCGACCCCGGAGCGGAGGGCACGAGGCTTCCGTCCCCGATCCAGAGTCCGTCCACTCCGTGGACCTCCCCGGTGGGACGCGCGGCCGAGCGTCTCGGGTCCCGACCGAGCCGGGCGGATCCCATCGGATGCGCGGAGAACAGGCCGGCGGAGTGCTCCCGGATCCCGGCCCTATCGACGCCGGCGAGGAACCGATCGAGCTCGGCGGGGGTCAGGGCCCGAGTCCCGTCGCCGACCTCGAGGTAGGGGGTGGCCAGGGAAAGGAGCCTCGTCGCGCCGGCGGCCGCCAGGATCCGCGCCGTCTCCGCGAGTCCCCGAACGAGGTGCTCGCGATCGGCCGCGGTCAAACGGTAGTCGATGACCGGTCGGCCGTCTCCGTCGACGCTGACCTGGCCCTCGCCGGTGTCCCGGACGAGGACGATCGGGGTCGCAACGTACTCGAGACGCTCGAGCAACCGAAGGAAATCGGCGGCCCCGGCCCAGGGTGTTGCGAGCGCCGCGAGACCCGGATGGACGGGCGATGCCTCGATCCATGGGCCGTGCGCCCCCGGATCGATCGTTTGGAACCGACGGACGGCGATGGTCTGGTGCGGACCCTCCCACGTTCGCATCGGGGTCGGGAACTCGCCCACCATCGCGGTCGTGGGGTCGAGCCGTAGGCCGAGCCCCACGCCGGGAAACGCGACGCCGGAGCGTCGGAGGAGCGCGGGGGTCTGGAGGGCGCCCCCCGCAGCGACCACCGCGCGGGCCCGCACGTGGACGGTCCGCGCCACGCCGTTCGCCCGGTACACGGCGACGACGCCTCGGGCTCGTCCGCCGTCGACCTCGACCCGGTCGGCGCGGGTCCGGCAGTAAAGGCGAGCTCCGGCGCGAAGCGCGTCCGCAAGGAAGGTCGTTCGGGCCGACTGGCGAGCGGCGTACGGACAGCCGAAGATGCAGGAGCCGCACCGCTGCTCGCATCCGACGCCGTTGCGGGCGATCACCTCCCAGTCGATGCCCTCCCGGTAGCCCAGTGCGACGCTTCCGCGACGCAGCACTTCGTTCGGCGGGTTCACGTCGCTCGTGGTCCGGGAGACCCGGAGGCGCGCCGACACGGCGTCCAACGCCCGGGCGAACTCCACGTCGTCCGGTCCGGCGACCCCCGCGTCGTCGTTCCACTCGGTCCGCGCCTCGGGCCGGGGCGGCAGGCACGTCATCCAGTTGATCTCCGTACTGCCGCCAGCGGACTCCCCGGCGAGGATCGCAAACGCCGAATCCTTCGTCGGGACGATGCCGCGCCCGTAGTACAGCGCGTCGAAGCCGTCGCGCTCGGTTCGCGGATACTCGAGGTCCACCACCCAGGGGCCGGCCTCGAGGACGACCACTCGATGTCCTGCGGATGCCGCGCGCGCCGCGATCACGCTCCCGCCGGCGCCGCTCCCGACGACGCAGACGTCGGCCGAAACCTCCGTGTCGGACGCCGGGACGACCGGCGAGAGCCCGGCCAGGGGATCCGGGACCCCCTGGGGGAGCGGAGGCGGGACGTAGTGGATCCGTTCCCAGAGCGGGTGGCCGTTCACCGACACGGGGGCCGAGAAGTAGAACCACGCCGCGAGCCGCTTCGCCGCCTGAAACCCGCGGCGCTTCGCGGCGAGGCGACTGGTCGACCAACCGCGAAGGTACGATTCCCTCCGGGCGGGTGAAAGCCGGGTGAACCGCGTCGCGCGGCCGGTCAGCAAGAGGTTCATGAACGGGCTATCGATCGCCCGAAGGAGCTGGTGGAACTCCTCGCGATGGGCCCGGGGGAGGCCCGCGACCAGCGTCGCGATCTCCTGGTCGACGTCGACCGCGCTCGCGGCGGGATAGGGGTGGCCCCGACTGGCGACGTCGGTCACGCCGGGGAGCAGCGTGTCGACGAGCGCCGTCAAGGAGGGGGGGACGGGCTCGGGCACGCCGACGGGCACCGTGTCTAGCTATTTCGACCCTGCACCTGCTGCGGAAACGCCGCGCCGAGCGGCCTCGTGGCGCGCCCTCTCGGCGAACCAGGCCATCTGCCGCTTCCTCAGCTCGGTATCCGACGGTGCCAGGGGCTCGAACGGCGGCTCGTCGGGGGGAGGAAGGGAGTCCGCCGGAGGAAGCGGCGCTGGCGAAGCCGGCTCGGCACCGGCCAGCGTCGGGGGCGACGCTTCCGTATCGAGCGATCGCTGCGTCACTCGGCGAGCGCGGCCGCTCTCTTCCACCGATCGTCCACCTCCTCGTCCGTGAACCCGACCGTGGGCGAGAAGAGAACGCTCTCGCCCCACTGGGCCCGCGCGGCGGGGTAGTCATCGACCCGGATCGGGAGGACCACCCCCTCGGCGTGGGATTGCGCCGATAGTTCCGCGATCGTCCTCGCCCACTCGATCGGTTCCGGCGCCGCGGCAACGATCCGGACCGCCGGGTCGAACCGACTGAGCACGTCCCGAGCGAGCGGTTCCCCGTCCGGTACGGTGACCAGCCCGACCCGGCACCCCCGCTTCATCATGAGGTAGGCGCCGAGGGCCCCTCGGGGGCCGTCGACGAGTGCCACGAGCCGGCCCGCGACTCCGAGCGGAAGGCCACCCGGGCCGCGCACCCGGTCGAACGACAGGTAGGTCCTCGGTCCCCGCACCTCGACGAACAGCTCGACCGAGGGATCCTCGAGGTCGACCTTTAGGGAGCGGTCCGAAAACCGCTCGAGGATCGCGGCCCCGAGCTCGGCCGCGAGCTCTTGACTCGAGAAGGGATGCCGGCCTCCCGTACGGCGAGCCCGTACGGCGAACGTCGCGCCGGGCGAGAGCCGTGCGTCCGAGAGTTCCAGCAGCCGTGCCGCGATCGCCGTCCGCTCGCTCGGTACCTCGTGCACCCGGCTGACCGACGTGATGCCGAAGACGCGCCGCAGCAACCCGAGCGCGACCTCGGCCGCGTCGACTTCGACATACAGGTGCCCGTGATCGGCCCGCAGGCGCCCGGAGATCCCCGCGCGGACGAACTGGTCGAGGATGTTCCGGCGGAGCACCGCCTCGAACTCCCGTCGGACGGGAGAGGACTTGAGCGCGAGCTCGCCGTAGCGGACGAGGATCAGCTCGGGCATGAGCCAACCGTTAAGGCGGGTAGACAGCTAAAGCCGCTTCCCGTCCGAAGGTGATTGTCACGAGTTCCTCCCCACCCTTTCCCGACGGGCCCGACCCCCTCGAGCCGTTCCTTACCGCCGCCGTGGAAGGGTTGATCGCCGGCCTCGAATCGATGCATGTCCCTCTCGGTCGCGACGCGGTCGAGAGCTCGGTCGACGCCGACGGCGGGCCGGAGGGCGATTTCGCGTTCCCGGCCCATCGAGCGGCGGCGGCCGCCAAGGTCCGGCCCGACGACTTCGCCGGCCGGCTCGCCGCCGCGTTCCCGGCGAATCCGCTGCTCGCCTCCGTGACCGCCAAGGGGGCGTACGTGAACGTCGCGGTGAACCCTCGCGAGCTCGCCGCGGCGACGCTGGGTCGGATCCTCGCCCGCCGCGAACGCTACGGCCACGCCGACTCTCTCGGTCCGACGACCTGCATCGAGCATACCAGCGCGAACCCGACCGGGCCATTCCACATCGGGCGGGTGCGCAATGCGATCATCGGTGACACCCTCGCCCGAGTGGTTCGAGCCGCGGGAGCCCCCGCAACGACCCAGTACTACGTCGACGACATGGGGCGCCAGGCCGCCCTGATCACCTGGGTCTGGACGAAACCGCCGGCGGAGTGGCCCGAACCGATCCGCCGGGCGGCCGAGGAGGCCGAGCTCCCGAGCACGAA
>JASHQN010000094.1 GCA_030039135.1 Thermoplasmata archaeon
AGGGTCTCGGGCGCGAGGACCTCGATCCCTCGGTCCGAAGCGAGCGCGCGAGCGGTCACTCCCGGCTCGTCATCGTAGACGACCGTCCGGTGGACCGCATCGGACGGGAACCACGGCTCGACCTCCGCGGGGGACCGTGAGCTTCCGACAATCAGGACCGCGCGACGATCCCGGGCGCGAACGGCGAGGATCGCCTCGGAGCGGGGTTCCAGACGGTATCCGGCCGCCTCCAGCAGGCGGCCCAGGACAGAGGACGCGGCTGCGGCGCGCGGCATCGCCGATTCAACCGGCCTCGGGGATATCTGGGTTCCGTTCGTGGAGCATTCCGGGCGGCTGGGATCGACGAAAACCCTCATCTTCCGGTCCGTGCCCGGGGGTCGAGATGGGCCGATACTGGCTCGGCTGCTCGGGCTGGGCGTACGACGACTGGGTCGGTCCGTTCTATCCGCCGGGGACCCCGCCAGGGGAATTTCTGGAGCGCTACGCGCGGGTCTTCCCGACCGTGGAGGTGGATTCGAGCTTCTACCGGGCCCCTTCTCCCTACCTCGTACGACGCTGGGCGGAGCGCACTCCCGGCTCGTTCCGGTTCTCGCTCAAGGCGCCGAGGGAGATCACCCACGAACCGGACGAGACCCAGCGCGCCACGGTCCTGGCCGGGTTCTTGCGGGCCATAGAGCCGCTGCGGTCCGCGGGCAAGCTCGGAGCCCTGGTTCTCCAGTTCCCCGGCTCGTTTCGCGCGCCTTCGGGAGAGGCCCGGCTCGACCGCCTCCTCGACGCGATCCCTTCGGAGTTCCCCTTAGCCGTCGAGCTCCGCCACGGATCCTGGTGGAGCGAAGCGACCCGGGAACGGCTCGGTCGGCGTCAGGCGGCGCTCGTCTGGTCGGTCGTGCCGGCGACCGAACCGCCGGCCTGGGTGACGGCCGACTTCGTCTACGCGAGGTTCGTCGGTGACCGAGCGCTGACGACGTTCGACCGGATCCAGCGGGACGGAACGGCCGACATCGAACGGATGCGGGCCCGGTTCGACGACGAAGGGAGGTCCGCATCCGAGATCTACGCGTACGCCAACAACCACTTCATGGGGTTCGGACCCGAGACCGTCGCCGTGATCGCGGGTATCCTTCGGGAGCCTCCCCCGGACCTTGGTGCGGCCGCCCGGGGCGCGGGCCAGCGGACCCTGCTGGGCCGGCAGGACGGCGCGTGAGAAGAACAACTTTTTAGGGCCCCCTCGGTCCCATGGTACGAAGCGATGAGTGACGCGATCACGTTGCGGGTCGCCGAGGCGTTCCAGCAGGACATCGGTCTCGGCACGGCTCGACTCGACGTGCAGACCCGACAGCGGTTGAAGGTGGGTCTCGGCGACGTGGTTGAGGTGCGGGGCCGCAAGGCAACCCCGGCGATCGTCAGCCGTGCTCAGGCGGACGACGAGGGCAAGGGTCTCGTGCGCATCGAGGCGGTCGTCCGGCGGAACGCGGGGGTGAGCATCGGCGACCGCGTTCAGGTCCAGCGCGTCGACTGCCCGAGCGCGGACTCGGTGACGATCGCGCCGATCTACGCGGGGAGCGCGCGGATGGACCTCGGGCCGGGGCTCGAGAGCTTCGTCGCGAAGGCGCTCGCCCGGAGGCCGTTCGTCCGCGGGGACGTTTTCGTGATCCCCGGGGTCTTCCTGATGGGCGGGTCGCTCCCGTTCATGGTCGTCGCGACGCAACCGAAGGGAATCGTCCAGGTTGCCCCGTCGACGCTGATCACGATCAAAGAGGAGACGGTCAGCGAGACCGAAGTCGCTGCCCCGCGGGTCTCCTACGAGGACATCGGCGGGCTCAAGGAGAAGCTCGGACGCGTCCGCGAGATGATCGAGCTTCCGCTGAAGCATCCGGAGCTGTTCGACCGATTGGCGATCACCCCGCCGAAGGGGGTCCTCCTCTACGGACCACCAGGAACGGGGAAGACGCTGATCGCGAAGGCCGTCGCGAACGAAGCGGGCGCGCACTTCATCGGCATCCAGGGGCCCGAGATCATCTCGAAGTACTACGGCGAGAGCGAGAAAGAGCTCCGCGAGAAGTTCGAGGAGGCCGAGAAGAACGCGCCGAGCGTGATCTTCATCGACGAGCTCGATTCGATCGCGCCCCGGCGGGACGAGGTCGTCGGCGAGGTGGAGCGGCGGGTGGTCGCCCAGCTCCTGACGCTGATGGACGGGCTCTCGGGTCGCGGCAACGTGATCGTCATCGCGGCGACGAACCGGGAGGAGGCGATCGACCCCGCGCTCCGCCGGCCGGGCCGCTTCGACCGGGAGATCGAGATCGGCGTTCCCACGCAAGAGGGCCGGCTCGAGATCCTCCAGATCCACACCCGAGGGATGCCGATCGACGGCTCGGATCGGGACCGCGAGCGCCTCTTGAAGGAACTCGCGGGGCTGAGCCATGGGTTCGTCGGCGCCGACCTCTCCTCACTCGCCCGGGAGGCGGCCATGCGGGCGCTGCGCCGCTACCTACCCGAGATCGATTTCGACCAGCCGATCCCGCTGTCGCTCCTGGAGCGCATGAAGGTCACGGAGACCGACTTCCGCGAGGCGCTGAAGCAGATCGAGCCCTCGAGCCTCCGCGACGTCGCGGTCGAGGTCCCGACGACCCACTGGGACGAGGTCGGGGGCGTCGAGCGCGTTCGGAGGATCCTCGAGGAGTCGGTCGAGCTGCCGTTCAAGAACCCGCAGGTCTACCGCCACATCGGTATCGAACCGCCGCGCGGGATCCTGCTCTACGGGCCACCCGGCGTCGGGAAGACCCTGCTCGCGAAGGCCGCGGCGACCGAGAGCCAGGCGAACTTCATCTCGGTGAAAGGGCCCGAGGTGATGAGCAAGTGGGTCGGCGAGAGCGAGAAAGCGATCCGAATGATCTTCAAGAAGGCGCGCCAGGCCTCCCCCTCGATCGTCTTCATCGACGAGATCGACTCGATCGCGCCCCGCCGGGGGCTCCAGACGTCGAGCGGGGTGACCGAACGGATCGTCAACCAGCTGCTCACCTCGATCGACGGCCTCGAGACGCTCGAACGGGTCCTCGTGATCGCGGCGACGAACCGCCCTGACATCATCGACGAGGCCCTCTTGCGAACCGGCCGCTTCGACCGGATGCTCTACGTCGAGGCGCCGAACGCCGCCGGACGGCTCGAGATCCTGAAGGTTCACACCCGACGGATGCCGCTCGCCGACGACGTCGACCTCACGGAGCTCGCGGCCCGCACGGACGGGTTCGTCGGAAGCGACCTCGCCGCCCTTTGCCGCGAGGCCGGGCTCGCGGCGATCCGAGAGAACCTGAAAGCGTCGAAGGTCACGAGCGCCCACTTCGACCTTGCCATGCGCCAGGTGCGGCCGTCCTGCGACGCCGAGGTCCTTCGGTTCTACGAAGAGTTCGATAAGCATCTCATGCGCGAACGGGTCGCACGCCGCCGGGAAGAGCCCGGACAGACGATCTACCGCTGACCGGAACGCGTGTCCGCCCTCGACCGACTCCGAACTCGGGCAAGCTATAAGTAGTGAGGCAAGGTTCGGCGCCGCGCCCCCGATAGGGGGTCACCGAACGGGAGACGTGGAACAATTGGTCAGCCAACTGCCGCGCGCCGCCCTGTGGGTGGTGCTGCTGCTGTTGCTGGCGGGCGTGCTGGCAACCGCGGCCGGAGCCGAGGCCGGATCGAGCCCGAGTTATACGCTGACTGGGTACGCGAAACAGCCCAGCGGCCTAGGCCCCGTCCCCGTCGGAGTTCAGGTCGACCTCATCTCCCGAGCCACGGGCCAAGTGTACACCACGACGGTGTTCGGTGGCGGGGGCCAGTTCAACTTCACGTCGGCGAGCACGAGCGGCGCGCTCGTTCCCGGATACTGGGGAGTCTGGATTCCTCCCCAGGGGAATCTCACGACGGGTCCGAGCTGTAACCCGTGTGGGATTCTCCCCCAGAATCAGGCGCCGCAGTTCGCGTTCCTGAACACCAGCGCCCTCACCACGGTCCTCTATCCGACCGTCCTGACCAACGTCGCGGTGAAGGCCTACAACAGCACGCTCAAGGGAACCGTCCGGGAGGGCGGTATCGTCGTCGGCGGGGCCTCGGTCCAGCTGATCGACCCCAACTACGACGACCTCGTCCTCTCCAACACCACGACCTTCGCGAACGGCACCTACACGCTCAAGGTCCCGATCGGGACGTGGATCCTGAAGACGACCGTGCCGGGTCCGACGACCTACTACAACCTTTCCAAGGTCGTCGTCCCGAGCCGCCTCACGGCGTTCGACAACGTCTCGGTCAACGGCTACCTCATCTCGGGCGAGGAGAACCTCGCATCGAACCCGAGCGTGCCGGTACCGACCGGCGGGAACGTCACGCTTTGGGACGGCTACAACGGCTACATCTACTCGAACCCGACGCCCGGCGGCGGGTTCTACTCGATCGGTTCCTACCCGGGGAACTTCTCCACAGGCGCCCAGTACTTCCAGGTGGTCCTCTCGCCGATCGGCTACTCGACGCAATGGTTCCCGGTCACGGTCTCGAGCGCAAGCCCGTCTCCGATCCAGCAGAACGTCCTGTTCTCCCCGATGGCCCCGTCCCAGCGGGGAATCTTCGCGACCACGCTCAACTTCTCGGCGATCAACGTTTCCTCGGGCAAGGGCACGCTGGCGGTCTCGACCGCAGCCTCGCTCGGCAACGACACCGTCCTCCCGACGCTGCCCAACGCCTCGGTCGGCCAGTTGTGGGCGCAGCTCGGGCTCGATTTCGCGCATTCGACGACGTTCCCCGGCGCCGATCTCCCGGCGTTCTGGGCGTTCGAGAACCAGTCCGGGCCGTTCTTCCCCGCGGTTCAGGCGAGCGCTTCGATCAACGGGACGACCTTCCTCGGACCGAGCGCGGGCCAGACGCTCTCCAGCCTCGGCTCGACGTGCACGACGGCGATGGACTGCGGGCTGTCGACCGGAGGCGGGCTCACGCTCGGGTGGAACGAGACGTACACGCTGAACGGGACGATCGCATCGAACTCGTCGAAGTACACCTTCGCGTTCAACTTCGCGCATCCGGCGAGCGCGGACACCTACAACTACACGGTCGTCCTGCCCGCGGGGTACGCGCTCGCGGCCGGGACCAGCGCACCGTCGCGCTCGCAGCTCGTTCCCGCCGGGCCCGGGAAGACCTGGACGAAGTTCACTCTCGTCTCCCTTCCCTCGGCGACCGCCTCGGGTTCCGCCTCGTTCTCGATCGTGAAGTACGCGAACCTGACGGCGAACGTGAACGTCACGGTTCCCTCCTACTTCGGGTTCTCCTCGCGGAACGTCCTCAACTCGACCCACGGGAACTACACGGTCGAGGTCGGCGTCGGGCAGAACGTGACGTTCAGCGCGCTCAACTCGACCTACCCGGCCGGTACCAACGGTACCACGTTCTCGTGGGTCTTCGGCGACGGAGGCTTGAAGACCGTCGGACAGGCGACGACGAACCACACCTACCTCACCGCGAGCGGATCTGCGCCGTACGCCGGCAAGCTCACCGTGACGAGCTCGGGCGGTCTCGTCAACTCGACCGAGTTCTACGTCTGGGTCGGCAAAGGGCCCGTGACCGCGGTGATCTCGTCCAACGCCACCGCCAGCCAGAACCGGACGGCGGCCGGTACGCCCTACGTCTTCGTGAACTGGGGGACCGTCCTGTACTTCAACGCCACCGCGAGCACGGCGAAGATCTCCCCCACCGCAACGGTCCCGGGCGTGCTCTCGGTCGCGTCCTTCACGATCACCGCGAAAGGCTACAAGGCGACGCAGAACTACTCGGCGGCGCTCGGCGCCTCGTTCCAATCGAACTGGTCCTACCAGTTCCTCGGGGCGGGCGTCTACTACACGAGCCACACCACGATCAACGGGGTCGCGATCTCGTTCAAAGGCTGGCAGTACAACATGTCGCTCACCGTCTGGAGCGGCTCGGGGCAGTCGTCGTCGACGACGCTCGTCATCCTCGTCAACGACACGGAGAAGCCGGTCGCGAGCTTCCAGATCCTCAACTCCGCCGGTAAGCCGATCTCGGGCACGGGGGTCGTCGCCGCGGCGAACCTGACCGCGTTGGTCTATCTGAACGGCGCGAACGCGACCGACCCGCACAACGGCTCCCTGACGAAGTACTACTGGCTCGTGACGAATTCGGGCAACTCGACCGTCCACAACGGCATCAACGCGACGAGCGTGAAGACCAGCGGGAACTACCCGAAGCTCTGGCTCGCGCCGCAGACGAAGGCGTACACGGTGAACCTCACCGTGACCGACCTCAACGGCAACCGTGGCTACACCACGCAGAGCCTCTCGGTATCGGTGAACTCGACCCTGTCGCCGATCATGGCGGCGAACAACCTCACGGCCCCGAAGACGTACAACGCCGGCACGTCGTACACGCTCTGGGTGAACTTCACCGCGGGCGGCGGGACGAAGTCGACCGCGCTCAACGTCTCGGTCGCCTGGTACCTCACGAGCCCGAGCGGCACGACGCGCTCGTACATCGCGGGCGCACCCTCCTCGGTCGAGTTCTACAACTACACGAGCCCCGGCATCGTCAACACCGTCCCGTTCGCGAAGGGGCTCATCCCCTCGATGGCGTACAACACCACCTATCGTGCGGTCCTCACCTGGACGCCGTCGTCGACCGGTAACTACGTGCTGTATGCGAACGCCACCGCCTCGAACGAGTACTCCGGCAACTACCCCACCGGGCCCCAGGTCGCGAGCCAGTCGATCACGGTGAATCCGAACCCGACGACCCAGCTGCTCGAGTACGCGGCGATCGGCGTGGCCGTGGTGGTCGTCATCGCGGTCATCGTGATCTTCTACCGGCGCCGCACGCGGCGCGCCGCCCCCGGACGCTCGACCGGTCGCGGCGGCCTCGAGCGCGGACGGGGCAAGGAATCGGACGAGGACGACGAGGACGAAGCCTAGCGCGCGGTGAGGTGCCGGCCCTCAGGGCGGCCGATCGCGATCGCCGGGCTCAGCCGTAGGGGCCGACCTCGTCGAGTAGGTCGACGTGGGTGAGCAGCATCCGGCGGCAGCAGTACCGGTGCAACCCGAGGCCGTCCAGGACCGTCGCCGCCGGTTCGCCGCGGGCGGTTCGCTCGCGGTACTCGTCCCAGTACTGACCGATCACCGCTCCGCACGTAAAGCAACGGACCGGTACCATCATCGTCATCGAACCGAACCCCCACCGCTCAGCGGTACGACTTCTGCCGGCGCTTGCGCGCGCCGCGGCCGCCCGGCCGCTTCGGCAGCTTGCGGCGCGGGTCGTTCACGATCAGCGAGCGGTCGTAGTGCTTGAACGTCTCGCGCAGCTCGGGGTCCTTCAACCACCCGAGCAGGCCCCGCGCGACCGCCGTGCGGGCCGCCGACGCCTGGCCGACGATGCCCCCGCCGTGGACCTCGACCCGGATATCGAGCCCTTTGGTCCTATCCCCGACCATGAGGAGCGGCTCCTGGATCTTCTGGCGAACGACCTCGGGCTCCACGAGCTCGAGCGGACGGTCGTTGACGCGGACGAGGCCGGCCCCTTTGCGGACCGTCGCCCGGGCGACCGCGGATTTGCGCTTTCCCGTCGCGAGGACGATCGGGGGGGCCTTCATGCGCGCGCTCCGAGCAGTTTCGTGACCTCCGCCAACGTGACGGGCGGCCGGACGGCGGGACGCGCCTTCGCCCGCTCGAGCGTCTCGAGCGCGTGGTCCTTCCATGCGTCGGGGACGCCGATGTGGACCTCGAGTCGCCCGTAGGCGACCTTGCCCCGGGTCTTGAGGTGCGGCAGCATCCCTCGCACGGTGCGCCGGAAGATCCGATCGGCGTAGCGCGGGAAGTGCGGGCCCGAGCGGACCGAGCCGCGAGCGCGGGCCTCGGTGTAGTGGGCGACCACCTGCGCACGTGCCCCGGTGATCACACTTTTCTCGGCGTTCACGACGACGATCGATTCGCCGCCCAGGAGCCGCTTCGCGATCACGCTCGCGGCCCGGCCGAGCACGAGACCGGTCGCGTCGACGACGGCGGGGCTCGTGGGCGTCGGGGCATCAGCCAAGGATCCGCACCCCCGTTCCGTCGGGTTTCGCCTTCACGAGCTCGGGAATGGTGAGCGCGGTGCCCCCGGCGGCGTGGACCTTGGATCGCGCCCCTGCTGAGTAGGAGAGCGCCGCGACCGTGAGCGGCTTCGACAGAGGCCCGTCGGCGAGGAGTTTTCCCGGAACGACCACGGTCTCTTCGGCGACGGCGATCCGGTCGAGATGCCCGACGTTGACCGGGGTTACCTGGTGCCGCGGTCGGAGCAGCCGGTCCGCGACGGACTCCCAGACGGGTGCCTCGTTCGCGTCCGCGGCGCGTCGGAGCGCGACCACGACGCGGCGGAGCTCAGGATTCTTCTCGCGAAACGCTCGGGCCATGGGCAGGGGGCCCTCGACCTGAGTGCCCGATATAAGCATTGCCGCGGCGAGGGCGACCGGACCGGAGCTCGCCCGTACCGGCGGCGGTTTGGCCCTCGCGACGCTTCCGATACTCACCAACGGTTAAATACGACACTCCGCCATCGACCGCGCGAGGCTCTCGCCCCATGCGCAAATTCCTGACGGAGCTCCGTGGCAAGACCGTGATGACGAACGACGGACAGATCCTGGGCGCCATCGACAACTTCGTCGTCGATACGGTCACGGGCGGGATCGCCCACGTGCTCGTCACGCCGAGCGAGGACGTCGAACCGCGCCTGTTCCAGAGCGACGCGTCGGGCCGCCTCGTGCTTCCCTTCAAGAGCATGCGCGCGGTCAAGGACGTCGTCGTGATGGACATTGGGAAGTGACGACGCCCCTCGAAACCTGATCTCCGTCGTCATCACCGTCCGCAACGAACAGGAGCACCTCGCCCAGCTCCTCGAAACGCTCCTCATCCAGGAGGAGCCGTTCGAGGTCGTGATCGTCGAATCGGAGAGCCGGGACCGGACCCTGGCGATCGCCCAAGAGTACGCGCGACGTTTCCCGGACCGGATCCGGGTCATCTCGCGGCCGGGCTCCCGGGGGATCGGACGGAACGCCGGCGTCCGGGCGGCACGCGGTTCGCTGGTCGCGTTCACCGACGGGGACTGCTTTCCCGATTCGCAGTGGTTGCACGCGCTCCGGGCCGGGTTCCTGAGCGCGCCGGTCCTGGCGGGGCAGACGATCACGATCGGCAAACCCCAGTACGGGAACCTCGAGCGGGTCGAGCTCTTCCAGAGCGGGTACGACGTCACCCATCCTACGGCGAACCTCGCCTACCGGCGCGAGCTGTTCGAACGGCTCGGAGGATTCGACCCCCGGTTCATCACGGCCGAGGACATCGACCTCAACCTGCGCGCGGTGCGTGCGGGCGCCGCCATCCGGTACGTCCCCGACGCGATCGTCTACCATCACATGCGCCGGACGTTCATCCGGTTCCTCTACCAGGCGTTCTGGAACGGCTACGGGCGTAAGCAGTTGACCGAGAAGCACGGATCGCTGTGGGGACGCTACCGGATCCGACGGCTCCTTTCGGGGCAGCGCACCGCGATCGCTTGGGCCCGCCTCACCGCCGCCCTCGCCGGGTACTCCGCCCGCGTGGTCACGGGCCGGGGTCGACGGCTCGACCCGGGCGCGGCGTCGGCCGACGGCGGGCCCCGGCCTGCCGGCGGGTAGGCCCGCCCGACCTAACGCCGGGCGATCGTCTCGTAGATCGCCCGGTGCTGGGCCGCGACCGAGGCGGGCGACATCCGTGCGGCGAAGGCTGGATCGGGATCGAACGGCCCGCGGCCGACCGCATCCTCGATCGCGCGATCGATTCCGAGAGGCTCCGCCGGATCGTAGAAGACGACGTCCTGCGCCACATCCGCATAGATCTCGAGGTACGGCTGGGCCCGCGGGACGCACGGGCGAGCGCCCCTGAGGTACCCCTCCACGATCGGTCGCTGATAGGTGTCCCAACGCGAGGTCGAAAGGATGACCTTCGCCCGGTCAAAGAGGGCACTCATCTCGGCGGAAGGAACCCGGTCCCCGTAGAGCGTCACCTGCGGCATCTGGGCGAGCGCCTCGTAGCGGGGATCGGGCGCCGCGGGACGGCGTGAGACGACGGCCAGCGACCGGGACGCCTGGCGGCGCGCCAGCGCGGCGAGCTCGTCGAGGCCTTTCCGTTCCGTCCACGTCCCGACCCAGAGCACGTCGGTCGGGCGCGGACCCCGTTGGACCTGGGCCGGGGGCCACATCGGGATCGGGACCACGTGGAACCGCTCCCGCGCGTCCGGGGCGAGGCGGGCGCCTTCGTCCCGCTCCCAGGCGGTCGTGAAAATCGTGGCCTTGGCGACGCGGAAGGAGTGGCGGAGCCGCTGCCGCGCGATCGCGGACGTGAGGGCGTCGGTCACCTGCGGCCGCAGGTCGCGCGTGTCGTGGCTCGTGGTCACGTCCGGGTCCGCGAGCGCGTGGGTCGCCCACGTATCGTGGAGGATCGACCCGTCGTGGACGTCGTAGCGCCGGACCCACTGCCGGAGCATCGGGACGACGAACGCGCCGTGGCGCCGGCCGATGTACGCGTCGCGGTACGCGGTCGCTACCTCGATGCCGCTCGCGACGAGCGCGTCCCGGATGCCGCTCGCGTAGGTGCCGGCCGAGGTCCGGGACTGCCAGTCGCTCGCGAAGAGCGTGACCTTCATCCGACGGGGCGAACCCGGTCCCCTACAAGTGAGGTTCGAAGACGGCCGGTACGCGAGGGCACCGGACTAGGTCGACTTGAGCAGGTCGGCGACCTTGACGACCTCGCCGAGCACCTTCGTGACGTCGACCGTCTGGTCCACCACGGCGACGAGGAGCGCCTTCTTGCCGCTCCCCACGATGATCGTCTTCGAATCGTTCCCCTCGATCACGATCCGCTCGGGAGGCGCCCGGTTGAGCTCGGTGTTCGCCGTCGCCGCCGCCCCGAGGATCGTCGCGCACATGATCGCGAAGGTCTCGGTGTACACCCCCGCGGGGACATCCGCGTAGAGGACGAGCCCATCGCGAGAGACGAGCGCGGTCGCGATCCCCGCGATCCGCGTCTTGAGGTCCTTGATCACCGCTCCGACGTTCCCGGTCGCCATCATCCCGCAGGCCCCCTACATCTCCTCAATATGGAAGCGGCACTCGGGATGACCGGTGCTCGCACACATTTCTTCCGTACACTTAACGCGCCCCCCCTTAAAACGTTCGTAGAACTCGCGAAGGATGCCCCGCAACCGGTGGCAGGTCGGGATGTCGCTCGGTGCGACCTCGATCGAGCCCTGAACGACGACTTCCGTGTCGGTGAACGACGCGCCCTCGATCCACCCTCGCTCCTTGAGGATGTTGGTCGCGCGCTCAAAGTAGTGCGGGCGGTCCTTGAGGGCCTCCTCGGCCATGTCGACGCCGATCACCGAGCCCTCCTTGAAGAACAGTCCGTGGCAGGCGTGGGACATCACGCCCTCGTAGAGCTCCTTGATCTGGCGGAGCTCGGTCTGGTCGACTTTAACGTAACGCATGAGCGCGGCGGGGGAGCGCGGGGGGTCGTATATAGGTTCGTCGCGAAGGCCTCGGTCTCACTCTCCGACCTCGACCGGGTCTCCTTCGCTCTCGGGGGCGAGCCCTCCGGCCGCGAGCGACGCCTCGAGGCCGTCGAGCGAGGTGATCCTCCCCGACTGGACCTTCGGCCACGCATCGTGGCGGTCGAGGAGGATCGCCGGAAGGCCGGCCCGTGCGCCCGCGCGGACGTCGCTCCAGAAGAGGTCGCCGACGAGCGCGACCTGTCCGGGCTCGAGGCCGAGGGCGTGGGTGGCGCTGCGGAAGCCCGCGGGATCGGGCACCGGCCGATCCGTGTCGCCTGTGCTGAGAAGGAGGTTGGGGTCGATGCCGACGCGATGAAGCAGCCACCGCGCCGAGTCGGCCGGTAACGGGGTCACGATCCCGATTCGCACGGATGCCGTCCGGAGGCGCGCGAGCGCCGGATCGACATCCGGGAACCGTTCGACGTCGCCGGCGGGGTGGAGGATGCGACGGACCACCGCCTCGGTCTCGATATCGGGCAGGGCGTGCCCGGCGATCGCCGTGAGCGTCGCGCGCAGATGGTCCCGGAGCGCCGCCAAGTCCGCCGGAGGTTCTCGGCCCGTCAGGCCCCGCCAGCGTCGCCGGTCCCATGCCTTCAGCGAGCGACGCACGGCGGCCCGTACCCGTCGCTCACCGAGGATCGGACCCTGGGGCCGCCAGGCCCACTGCCAGGCCGCGGGCGTGAGGAAGGGGACCAGCACGTCGTCGAGGTCGAAAAGAATCGCGTCGACCTTTGCCGACCCGTGGGGGAGCGACACGGCCGAGCCTGCTACGCGCGGCCGCTCTTCTGAAGCTCGAGGAGGTCCTCGGTCGACACCTTCTCGCCCTTCTTCAGGCGCGCGAGGAAGTCCTCCTCCTTCGGGGGCTCGGCCTCCCCCCAGCCCGGCGGAGCCCGGCCGCCGCGCGCCGCGTAGAGCATCTTTTCGATGTCGCGGACCTCCTCGATCGCGGCGATGTGGGCGCGGTGGGCCTCGTCGGCGGCGGTCTTCACCTCGAGGAGCTTCGTCTGCACCTCGTCGGCCCGGCGTCGGAGCTCGTCGACCGACTCGTAGAGCTGCACCATCGCCTCGTGCTCGGCCTGGGCCTCGGTCGCGAGCTGGCCCACGGCAGCGTGATGCTTCTCCGCCTCGTCGCGCGCCTCGGCGAACAGCTTCATCGTCTGCTCGATCTCGGGGTCCTGGCGGAGCTCGGCGTCCTGGTCGCGGATCGCGCCCTCCAGCCGCTTCATGTCCTCGAGCAACCGCTTCTCCTGGTCGCTCGTGAGCGCGGTGGTCATGTGGCGGAACTCGAGTTCCTTGAGCTCCTTGCGTAAGCGCCAGACCGGGACCGCTCCCGGGCGTGGGGCGCGTTGCCGCTTCAGCTCCTGAACCCGATCACCGAGCTCCTGGAGCTTGCGATTCCATTCCTCGCGGAGTCGCTTTTCCTCGCGGACTTGGTCGTTCAACTGGTCGCGGTGCCGTCGATGGTCCTGCGCCTCGGCGCTCTTCGCGTGGAGCTCGTCGACGATGCGGGCCCGCTCTTCGGCCGTCGCGCGCGCCTCGGCGTTGAGCCGGTCGCGCTGAGCGCGCGACTCGTCCGCCCGGGAGTTCGACTCCGCTCGCTTTCGTTCGAGCTCATCCGCCGCGTCGCTCACGACCCACCGCCCGGAGGAGATTCGAAGGAGACCGGGACGCGTTCGACAGAGGCCGCCGATATAAAGACTTCCGAGGAGGCGCCGCGGGTTTCGCGTCCGCGCTCTCGCCCCCTCGACGTGCGACGCCCGTGCGAGCCCTCGGAACGAAGGCGCCTCCCTTCGCTTCCCGCGTCAGCCTCATATGCGGGAGGCCGGATGGAAACGCGCCGTGGAAGAGGTCGGACGCATCTTCGGCGACGTGGGCCTCGGCCAGTTCCAGGTCAGCCTATCGAGCCCGGTCGAGCGGGGCGACTACCTCACCGTCGTCGACGAGCTCCACGGCAAGGTGCTCTGCCAGCTCGACGACCTCAAGCGCAAGAGCGACCTCGATCTCGAGGCGGCGGGCGCGCTCGCGCCGGGCGAGGAGACGCCGATCCACGAGAGCCTCCTTGGGCTCGCCCGTATCGTCGGGTTCCGCGACGAGCAGGGGCTCGTGAAGTGCCCGACGATCCCGTTCCGTCCGGGCGCGCATGTCTACCGCGCCGAGGAGCCGTTGATCGCGGACGTGCTCGGGCTGAAGCACCGCCCGAACACCGGGGCCTACGTCGGGCTGCTGCGCAACCACACGCTGCGCGTCGAGCTCGACATCAACCAGCTCGTCCAGCGTCACGTGAGCGTCCTCGCGAAGACCGGTGGCGGGAAGAGCTACCTCCTCGGGGTCCTGATCGAAGAGCTGCTCCGCCACAAGGTCACCTGCGTCATCATCGATCCCCACGGGGAGTACGGCTCCCTCCGGGTCCCGGCCGAGAAGAACGGCTCGCACTCACGCTTCGGCGTGGAGTCGCAGGGCTTCGGCCGTCAGATCCAGGAGTACTCGCCGGACGTCTCCCTCAACCCGTCCGCGAAGCCGCTCACGTTCTCCCTACGGCACATCGACCCCCGGGACCTGCTCGTCTTCATGGGACTGACGAACGTGAAGACGTTCCTCGCGCCCCTGAAGGAGATCATCGAGGGCGTCGCCGCGACGGCCCCGGATTTCACGGTCCACGACCTCGTCCGAGCGGCCGAGGGCGGCGAGGGCGCCATCGCCGAGACGCTCCACGAGCGGCTCGAGTACCTCGAACAGACGAAGCTCCTCGGGCCTGTGGGGACGAGCCTCAACGACCTCGTGAAGAAGGGGGAGGCGACGTTGATCAACCTGCGCGGGGTCGCGCCCGACGTCCAGGAGCTCGTCGTCGCCCGCATCGCGCTCACGCTCTTCGAGAACCGAAAGAAGGAGAAGATCCCCCCGCTCTTCCTCGTGATCGAGGAGGCGCACAACTTCGCCCCGCAGCAGGGGACCGTAACCTGCTCGCGGATCCTGAAGAACATCGCCAGCGAAGGCCGCAAGTTCGGCCTCGGGCTGTGCGTCGTCACCCAGCGGGCGGCTCGCA
>JASHQN010000008.1 GCA_030039135.1 Thermoplasmata archaeon
TTCCGTTCGTACTCGCCGGCGTCGATCCTTCAGCAGCTCGGCCGGATCGCGACGGCCGAGAAGAAACGCCTTAGCGCCGAGGCGGCCGAGGCGATCGTCGCCGCGAGCGCGGGCGACATGCGCCGCGCCATCAACCTGCTCCAGCTCACGGCGACGTACGCGGACGAGATCACGATCGAGACGGTCCGCGAGCACGCCACGATCCCCCTGCGCCGGGACGTGGAGTCGATGATCTCTCTCGCGCTCGCGGGCGACTTCTTCGCCGCACGGGACCGCCTGTATGCGCTCTTCACGGACCGAGGCGCGGCGGGGGAAGAGATCCTACGAGCATTGCACAGCTATCTACCGGACATTCCGGACAACGTCCTCCCGCCCCGGGACAAGGTCCGATTGGTCGAGTACCTCGCCGACGTCGACTTCCGCCTCGCCGAAGGGGCCGGAGATCGGATCCAGCTCGAGGCGGTGCTGGCGCACCTCGCGGCCGGAGCCGCGAAGGCGAAGTAGCCGCCCATGGCGCGTCAGCGGGACGTTGGGGCGAAACCTCGAGTCGCCCGCCGCGCGGCGGTCGTCGGGGAGCTCGCGCTCTCCTCCCCAACCCGACGCGCGATCGCCGAGCATCGGGTCGCGAAGGGCGACCCCCTCGCGGCCGGCGAGCTCGCCGGCCTCCTCGCCATGAAGCGGACCCCCGAACTCATCCCCCATTGCCACGTGATCGGACTGACCGCGACGAGCGTCGAGATCGCGCCGTCGTCACGCGGCGTCCGCGTCCGGGCCGAGGCCGAGGCCGTGGACCGAACCGGCGTGGAGATGGAAGCGCTGGTCGGCGCGACCGTCGCGCTCCTCACGGTGTGGGACATGGTGAAGTACCTCGAGAAGGACGACCGTGGACGTTATCCGCGGACAGCCCTCGGGCCCGTCCGCGTCGTGTCGAAGCACAAGGGCGCCCCGGAGCGAGCGTGACCGGCTCTTCCCCGCACTCGCCGTCCGCGAGTCGTCACCACCTCGGCGGCGACCGGAGCCTCGGCTTCGCGATCCTCTCGGTGTCGGATACCCACACCGAGGACGACGATCCCTCGGGCCATCTCGCTCGCGAGCTCGTTTCGAAGGGGGGCCACCGGGTCGTCCACTACGCCCTCGTGGCGAACTCCATCGCGGACGCCCGGGAGAAGCTCGAGCCCTGGTTGACGGAACGCACCGTCGAGTGCGTGGTCACGGTCGGCGGGACCGGGGTGAGCTCCCGCGACCTCACGGTCAACGCGCTCGAGGCGATGGGAGGCAAGAAGCTCGAGGGGTTCGGTGAGCTCTACCGTTCGGTGAGCTTTCAGGAGGTCGGGCCGCTCGCGATCATCAGCCGGGCCAGCCTCTACCTCGTTCAGGGCAAACCGGTGTTCGCGCTTCCGGGCAGCGAGCGCGCGGTACGCACCGCGCTCGAGAAGCTGATCCTCCCGGCCGCGATCCACCTGGTCGAAGAGCTGGAACGCTAACTGCGCGCGCGGTCCCGACCGGCCGCGCTCACTGCGAGCGCGCCCATCGGCGGGGGCCCCGGATCGAGCACCTGCGGTGGGAGACCCTGGAGCGTGCAGAAGTCGCTCCACGCCGGGTTCGCGTCGACGTGGTGCGTGAGAAGGATCCCCTGCGGAGCGAGCGACTCCCACGCCGCCCGCAGTTCGAACCGGGCGCGGGCCACGTCAGGTCCGTTGTCGGAGAAGAACAGGTCGACCGGTCGCGCCGTCGCGAGGAGCTCTCGCAGCCGCTCGGGCGTGTTGCCGAGCGCGAGCGTCCAGCGCGAGCGCAGCGAAGGAGGGACGAGCTGACCGACCCCGTACTCTCGTACCCCGCTCGAACGGCCGGCGGTCGGGCCGGGGCCCAGGGAGGTCAAGGAACCGAATCCGTTCGCGTCTAGCGCGGCGAGGATCCACGCAGTGGAGTACCCCGGCCGGACCCCGGTTTCGAGGATAACCCGGGGGCGGGTCGCCCGGACGATGAGGTAGAGCAGCGCGCCCTGCGGGAGCTCGCGGGTGAACGCCATCCCCGCGCCCCGCTGCACGAGGATGTCCGGTAGCTCGCTCTCGCGGAGATCGCGGCGCAACCGTTGCAGATCCGGGGGCGAGACCCCGGTCAGCGCTACGATCCGATCGAGGGCGGCCTGTCGCAGCATCAGCATCCGCTGGCGGATCGCCTTGCGGGCCGCAGCCGACAGAAGGGAACGGGGGCGGTCGGGGCGCTCGAAGTAGGCAGGAACTGAATCCCCAAGGGGAGCCGCGGGATCGACCACTGGAAACGTCGGCCCGCCACCCGGGGGGTCGGACCTCACGAGAGTGCCTACGCGCCGCGGACGTATGAACGTTCGGAGGAGGACGGGCGGTGCGTCGTGCAGGGGGCCGGCAGGGGTCGGCCGCCCCGCCGACGCTCGCTGGTGGTCCGTGCGACCGCTAACGCTTTTGTAGCCGACCGCGCTCGAAGCATCGGTAAGGTCCATGGTCGTTCAGGAAGTGGGCGGAGGGAACTTCGACAAGTTCGCTCAGGACAGCCCCGCGGCGGTCGTCGACGTGTGGGCGCCCTGGTGCGGGCCGTGCCGGATGGTCTCGCCGATCGTCGAGCGGTTGAGCGAGAAGTACAAGGGTAAGGTCTCGTTCGCCAAGATGAACTCCGACGACAACGGAGAGAAGGCCGGAGCCCTCGGGATCATGAGCATCCCGACCCTCCTCTTCTACAAGCAAGGCAAGCTCGTCGACCGGATCGTCGGAGCGTATCCGGAAGAGGTCATCGACGAGCACGTTCGTCGGCTCCTCTGACTGTCCCGCCCCGGGCACGGGCGCCGACGGCCGGTGTCGGTGCGACGATTCCTCCCTCGACCGGTCGCGCGAGCGGGGAACGCCTCGCCCGCGGGGAGGGGGTTATGAGCGCCTCGGCCGCCGACGTCGAGCTCGCCCGCTACTCGTTCCAGCGCAAGATCGACGAGATCGCCGCCGTGCGCGGTCGCGCCACCGAGCTCGTCAGCCTCTACCTCCCCCCCGGGAAGCAGATCTCGGACGTGATGTCGTACCTGCGGAACGAGTACGCCCAGAGCTCGAACATCAAGAGCCGGACCACGCGCAAGAACGTCATGTGGGCCATCGAGTCGATGATGGGCCGCGTCCGGCAGTTCAAGGAGCCCCCGGCGACCGGGGTCGCGTTCTTCGTCGGTTCGAAGGCGATCGGCGCCGACAAGACCGAGCCGGTGACCTTCATCGTCGAGCCGCCCGAGCCCCTCAACACGTACCTCTACCGGTGCGACTCGACGTTCTACCTCGAGCCGCTCCTCGAGATGGTACACGAACCGGACGTCTGGGGGTTGATCGTCATGGATCGAGCGGAGGCGACGCTCGGCCTGCTCCGCGGCAAACGCGTCGAGACGCTGCGCAACCGTCAGTCCCTGGTCCCGAGCAAGCACGGACGCGGGGGCCAGTCGGCCCACCGCTTCGAACGGATGATCGAGCACGCGGCCCACGAGTTCTTCGACAAGGTCGCGGAGATGGCCGCCGAGCTCTATCTTCCCCGTAAGGAGACGCTGAAAGGGATCCTCATCGGCGGACCCGGTGCGACGAAGGAGTACTTCTACAAAGAAGGCTACCTCCACCACGAGCTCCAGCAGAAGGTCGTGCTGCCGCTCTTCGATACCGGGTACACCGACGACTTCGGCCTCAAGGAGCTCGTCGAGAAAGCGGCTCAGACGCTGCACGGGCTCGAGGTCACGGAAGAGAAGCGGATCATCCAGCGTCTGCTCAACGAAATCCGCAAGGCCGACCAGGGCCTCGCCGCCTACGGTGAGGCGTCCGTGGCCCGCGCGCTCGACCTCGGATCGGTCGAGACGCTCCTCATCTCCGAGGGCCTGCGGAAGCGTCGGGTGGTCTTCCGGTGCACGGCGTGCCGGAACACCTTCGAAAGGACCCTGCCGGACCAGGAGATCGACACCGTCCTGGACGGCCCCTGCCCGAACTGCTCGCAGCGGGCGCTCACGGAGGAATCCTCCGAGGATTACGTCGAGGGGCTCTTCCGGCGTGCCGCGGCCTCGGGCGCGACCGTTCGCCTCATTTCGACGGAGAGCGAGGAAGGAGAGATGCTCGCGAAGGCGTTCCAGGGCATCGCTGCGCTGCTGCGGTATCCCCTGCCGGCTCCTGCCTCCGCTCCGGCTCGCCGCTGAGCGACGCTGGGGCCGACGGCGACCGCTGAGAGGGAACCCTCCGCCCGTCCCTCACCAGAGGTTCGAGAGCGGATCGTCCTCGGACGCCTCGGGAGGGCGCGCCGGCGGTCGAGAGCGGGCCCCGGCTGCGGGCCGGGCCGCGGGAGCGGCCCCCGGTGGGTAGAACTGAGCGTTCGGGTAGGCGGGAGGAGGGAGCCGGCGGCGCTCGGCAACGACCACCACGGCGGCGAGCGCGCCGACCGCGATCGCGATCACCGCGATCCCGATGATCCCGCCGAACGTCCGGCCGGTCGCCCCGGTGGGACACGCGCCGCCCGAGGTCAGGCACGAATCGTCCCCGTTGGCCTGCGCCAGGGAGATCGGCGTGCCCTGGACCTGCGTCGAGCCAACCTGGTCCGACCCCGAGGCGATCTCGGCCACCTCGGTCCCAGAGGGAGCGAGGTCGGTCACCGACGGGTTCAAGGTGCTGGCCGAGTAGAGCCACTCCGACCCGACGATCCCCACGTGCCCTGCCGACATCGGACGCGCGTAGATCGCGGTCATGCTCACCGAAGTGAAGCCGGACTCGTCGCTCCCGACGGTCGCCGCGCCGGCGCCGAAGAGGTCCGCTCCGTCGGGAATCAGGATGAAACCCTCTCGGACCGCGAACGGGCCGACGACGACCAGCGAAATGTTCGTGAAGGCGATCCCGCCGAAGTCGACGGACCCCGGCCCGGCGACGCCGAGGACCGAGACGTTTCCCGACGCGTTGACCGAGCCAGAGGAGCTCGTCGGCCCGACCGTTTCGCTGCCCGCGGGCCCGGAACGGTTGTAGAAGTAACTGATCGCGTAGGAGCCGGTCGCGTTGAACGGACTCGAGCTCGACCATTCGGAGTCCGCCGTTAGGTCGTCGGGCAGGAGGCCCAGTCCCCCCGGGCCGGTGAAGTTCACGGCAGCGTTTCCCTCGACGGCGGCGGAAAGGTAGGCGGACCGGTGGGGCCCGGACGCGGAATCGGTAAGATTGCCCAACACGATCGAGTGGGAGTTGAGGAGCGAGATCGCCGGCACCGCGACGCCGTTTTCGGTCACCGAGCCGTCGACGCTGAAGTTGGCCCAGGCGTGGGTCGTCTCCCACGCGGCGTAGTCCACGGTCGCGGTCTCGGTGGGGTACGCGCATCCGGGCAGGCAGTACTCCACGGAAAGCCGTGCGCCCATCGTGCGATCCACCGCGAGCTCGAACGTCGAGCTCGTCGTGTTCGTCTGATTCAGGATGACGGAGTAGCCGTAGGTCGCGCTCCCCTGGTACACCCAGGCGAGTCCGCTGTGGCCGCCGAAGTTGACCGTCCGCACGGCGCCGTACGCCCAGATGGTATGGCTCGGCCCGGGGGTGAGATCGGGAGTGGCCGCCGCGGCGGCCGGAACCGCGCATACCATCAAGAGGACCACCGCTACTGCGCCGAAGGTCGTAGCCGCTCCGACGCCAACGCTCATCTGGTCGAACCACCCCAGAGAACCCGTGCGAGGAAACTAATGCGGGCCTCGGCTCTTAAGCGAAAGTGTGGGGCCAGCCCTCGGCGGCTGGACCGCATGCTAGGCCGTAGCAACCCTGAGGAGGTCCCTCGGTGCGGGCCCTAACGGACTCCGAGGCCCGCGTGATCGCGGTGCTCCTCGCGGCCCGTCCGGACCGGGAGCGGGACCGACTACGCCAGATCCAGATCCCCCGCTCGACCTACCATGCCGTACGCCGCCGTGCCTACGAGGAAGGCTGGCTCCGGGACCGATACGTGCCCCACCCGGTGCCCCTCGCCCGTCCGTTCGTCACGTTCGTCGTCGCCCGGCCGTACGCCGACCGGTTCCCGGACTTCGGGAAGGTCGTCGCCGCGGACGAGGGGAACGTCGTGCTGTGGACCGGTTCTCAGCTCGCAGTAGCGGTCTCGTTCCACTCCGATCCCACACGGGCACGTCGCCTCTCCGAGCGGCTGACGAAGGACCGCTTGACCGCACCCCCGCTCACCATCACCGTGCCCGCCGATGGCCCGACTGTCCCGGTCTACTTCGATTTCGAGGGGCTCTGGTGCCACCTCTCGGGCACCGAAGGCACCCTCGCCTATCCCCACGGCCTGGGGGGCTCTCTGGACGACAGCACTGTCGGACCGGAGGGCCGTCCGGCCGTACTGTCGAAGCATCAGGAGTGGGCGCTCGGCGAGCTCCTCCGTCGGCCGTTCGCCGCGACGGACCAGGGCCGCGGAGGGCACCTCGTGGGCCCGTTCGGCTTGCCCTTCTCCCAGCGGAGAATGCTGATCCGAGGCTGGATCACCCACCGGACATTGCTCGAGCCCGGTCGTCTACCCGCCTATCAGGGTCGCTCGGCGAACCAGGTCGTGCTGATCTCGGGCACTCCGCGCAGCGGGGCGCAGCCCGAGAGGCTCTTCGAGACGCTGACGCGCGACTGCCTCGTTTTTCCGTTCCTCTTCGTAGTAGGTTCGGACCGTTGGTTGCTAGGGGCCCTCGGCGGGGAATCTCCGGTGGCCTCACCTCAAGCGAATCGACGCCCAGTCCTGCCGACCCTCCGGGAGGGGCTCGAGGGGATCGAGATCCTGCAGGAGCCCGCCTCGAACTTCACCTGTCCGGTCGACCACCGATATGATCGCCTCCTACCGGCCGAAGCCCCGCCGACTCCCGCGGCGAAGTCCTGATATCTCGAGTGACCGCTCGCCGGAGAGGGCGCGTAGCCTAGCCTGGATAGGGCACCGGGTTCCTAACCCGGCGGTCGAGGGTTCAAATCCCTCCGCGCCCGCTTGGATTCGAACCAGTAACTCATCGAACCCCTCC
>JASHQN010000095.1 GCA_030039135.1 Thermoplasmata archaeon
GTTCCGGTTCGACGAGATGGAGCGGGACTCGTTCAGCATGCTGAAAGCGGTGAAACGGAAGCTCGAGCAGGAGGACGCCGGTGCCGCCGCCGCGTAACGCCGCCGTCCGCCGGTTCGCCCAGATCCAGGCCGTGAGCCTGGCGATCAAGCTCGCCGCCCTCGCGGTGCTGCTCGTCGTCGTGGTGAAGTTCGCCGGGGGGCTCTGATGGCCGCCGGGTCGGTATCGACCGCGGAGTCCGCGGGATCGATCGAGGCACTGAAACGGGTCCGAGCCGCCGAGACCGAGACGGACGAGCGGGTCCGAGCCGCGAAAGCCGCGGCGGAGGCGACGGTCCGCAGTCTGAGCGAGGAGGGCGCCGTGGCGGTCAGGGCCGCGCAGGCGGCCGCCGACGCCGCACGCGCCGCCCAGCTGGAGCGCGCTCGCGCCGATGCCGACCGTGAGGCCGCGGCGATCGTCGCGGAGGGAGAGCAGGCCGCCGAGGTCGCTCTGCGGACGGAGGGAAAGCGCCCCGCCGACCGTCGGCAAGAGATCCTCGCGACGGTCCTTTCCGGCTTCTGGACCGATTAGGTAGGAGGGCGCGGATGGGAGTCCTGCGGCCGGTCCGCATGTCGAAGGTCGGCATCATCGGGCTCCAGGACGACCAGGACCGCATCCTCGACCTGCTCCACGACCTTAGGATCGCCCAGATCGAACCGCTCTCGAGTACCGCGCTCGCCGAGCTCGCCCCCGAGCGTGGCAGCGAGACCCAGCGGCGGATCGGCGACGAAGCCCTGCGCTTCCGCGGCCTCAAGGCCGCGCTCCCCGCGGTCCCCACCGGGCCGCCGCGGGCGTTCGCCTCGCTCGGCGACGTGCTGCGCGCGGCGAACGACGTCTCGATCGACGCGGAGGTCGGAGGGCTGAAGCGCGAGGACGACCGGCTCGCGACCGAGGAGCGGGCCGTCGACGACGAGATCGGGCTGCTCGAGCACCTCGCGTTCTATCCGGACCGGCTCGAGTATCTCCGGGCGAAGAGCTTCGTCTCCTTCTACGGCGAGGACCGGCCCGAGGCCCGCGCCGCACTCGCCGCCGCGCTCCCGCCGACGGCCGACGCCCAGTTCCTCGACGACCCGTCGGGCTCGGGAGGGTTCGTCGTGACCCTGCGGACGCAGAACGCCGACGTGCTCGCCCGGCTGGCGCAGACGGCCGGTGTCCGCCTGACCGCGGTCCCCGAGCTCTCGGGAACTCCCCGGCAGGAGGTCGAACTCGCGCGGACGCACCGGGCGGAGATCCTACGACGGCGGGTCGAGATCGCCGCGCGGCTCGGTGCGATCTCCCGAGACTGGTACGCCACCGTCGCGGCGATCGACGAGGCGCTCCAGATCGAGAACCGGAAGATCGAGGTGCTGTCGAAGGTCGGGGCCGGGTCCACGACGTTCGCGCTCGAGACGTGGGTGCCGAACCGGGACGTGCCCCGGCTGGATTCGATCCTGCGGACCGCGACCTCGGGACGCGTGTGCCTCTACAACGTGCCGACCGAGGAGGAGCCGCCGACCCTGATGGACAACCCGAAGGGGATCCGGCGGTTCGAGTTCTTCATCCGCTTCTACTCGCTCCCTCAGGCCGACGAGTGGGACCCGACGCTCGTCTTCGCGATCGTCTTCCCGCTCTTCTTCGGCCTGATGCTCGGCGACTGGGGCTACGGGCTGACGATCCTGTTGATCTGCCTCTGGATGATCCGGGGGTTCCCCGGCGCGCAGCATCTCCCGAAGTTCGGCCGGAACTTCGTGAAACGGATCATGGGTCCCGAGGGGATGCGCCAGCTCGCGTACACGCTCCTACCCGGCTGCGCGCTCGCGATCGGTCTCGGGCTCTATTGGGACGAGTTCTTCGGCTATCCGCTCTTCCTGCACCTCTTCAGCTACGTCGCGCCGAGCGACCTCAAGGCGAACCCCGGCTTCGTCGGCGTGCTGCTCCTCTTCGCCGGTTTCCTCGGCCTCGGGATGGTGACGCTCGGGTTCCTCTTCGGCCTCCTCAAGGAGTACTTCCACCACCACCCTCGCGGCGCGCTCGGTAAGGGCGGAGGGATCATGTTCGCGTGGGGGATCGCGTTCTTCGGCCTCTCCCTCATCCGGCCGAAGACGCTCGGCGCCCTCACCTCCGCGGGGATCTCGTTCGCGAGCCCGCTCTTCGACGGCTACTTCGTGCTCATGGTGGTCGGCCTCGCGCTCTTGCTCGGCGGGGAGGGGATCATGAACGGCTCGATGTCGATCATCGAGGTGATCAGCCACATCCTGTCCTACACGCGGCTCGTCGGCATCCTGCTCGCGAGCATCATCCTCGCGCTCGTCATCAACACGATCGGCGGCGGCCTGATCGGGGCCGGGGCGGTGGTCGGCATCGTCGCCGGCCTCGTCATCGTGGTCATCGGGCAATCGTTCAACGTCATCATCGGCGTCTTCGAGCCGGGGATCCAGGGGGCCCGGCTGATCTTCGTCGAGTACTTCTCGAAGTTCTACACGGGGAACGGCCGGCCGTTCCGCCCGTTCGGCGCGGCCCGGACCCACACTCAGTCGACGGTGACCGCCGACGGTCTCGCGCCGGGACCGCTCGTTCAGGCGCCGCCCCAGTAGGCCCGAGCGGCTACAGGCGCGGGCAGATGAGGAGCGGCTCGAGCCGCTCGGCCGGGACGCCGTAGGCCTTGCCGAACGCGATGCGCCGTAGGTCCGATCGCTCGAGCTCGGCGAGCATGAGGTAGGTGAAGATCACGGCGAGCGAGAGCGGGTAGGTGCGCATCCGCTTGAGCTCGGCGACCGACCGCTCGCGGGTGAGCGCGACCTCGTAGCCGGTGAGGCTCTCGGTGGCACGGTACTCCTCCGTGCCCTCGGTGATCGCCGGGAAGCGGTCGGCGAGCCGCTCGGCGAGCTCGGGGACCGCTCGCGCCCCGTAGAGGTCGGGGACCTGGCCCGCACCGACCGTCCCGCCCTCGAACCAGCGCGACACGACCTCGTCGACGGGGAGCTCGGCCGCCTTCCCCTTGAGCAGGAAGAGCAGGTTCCGCACGTCGATCTCGCCCGCGACGAACTGCCGGACGACCCACTCGTCGCCCTGGAAGAACTTCGCGGTCTCGAGGACCCCCCGGTAGTACTCGCGATCGAGCGCGTGGACGACCGGGAAGATGTCGTGGGTCCGCTCGAACGCCTCGAGGAGGGGGAGGATCGTCCCGCCGTAGCCGTGCTTGACGAGCGCCTGCACGGTCGACTCGAGCGTCGGCTGCGAGAGGAGGATGCGGAAGTCGTCGAGCGTCATCACCCCCGCGTAAAGGCCCGCCGGGATCTCGCGGCTCGAGACGAGGTGCTCGTCCGTCTCGACGACGGTCCGGCCCTGGGCTTTCGCCGCGAGGATCAACTCGATGTTCTCCCGGTCCCAACGCGTGAGGTACGCGCCGACGACCGCTCGCCCCGCGAACGGCGTCGCCTCGTAGGCGTGGCGGTTGCGGCGGACGAACGTGCGGTTGAGCGCGATCTCGAGGAGCGAGATCCCCTGGTAGGCTGCCCGCGCCTGTTGCACGTCGGCGCCGTACGGCGTCGATTCGAGCTGCTTGGCGACCTCGCTCGGGTCCTTCGCGCTCAAAAGCTGGGCGTAGGCGTCCTTGCCGAGGAACGAGGTGAACTCGGGCTTGAGCCGCCCGAGGGCGCTCGCGTACGCGGAGGCGGCCACGGAACGCGCGACCTCCTAGGCGAGGAGTCCTCGGACCGCGTCCTCACGCAGCCGCAGGAGCTCGTCGAACGTGAGGTTCAGCCGTCGGCTCGAGTCCGCGCTCTCCGCTAGGATCCCGCCGAGCGCGGGGATCGGGGTCGGGTCGAACGACTTGCCCGCGACCTTGGCGAGCCTCCCCGCGTCCTCCGCGCGGCCCTGGATGCGGATCGGCTTCCCGAGCTCCTCCGTCGCCGTGGCGACCATGCGTCGCAGCACGTTCGTGTACTCGGGGGTCTCGGCGAACTCGGCGAGGAGCGTTCGCGTCTCGCGCAGGGCTTCTTCCAGCCGTCGCTCCCGCGCCTCGTAGAGGAGCTTACGCGCCTTCAGCTTCGCCGCGGCGATGCGCTGCGCCCGATCGCGAGCGGCCTCCGCGTCCGCGGCCTGGCGCGACCGTTCCTCGATCGCGCGGATCTCCCGATCGCGCTCCGCCGCGATCCGGTCGGCTTCGGCCTTGGCCGCGTCGACGGTCGCGCGGACCTGGGCCTCGGCGCGGGAGCGGATCTCCTCGATGAGGCTCTCGAGGCTCATACCGAGGGCCGGCCTAGATGACGTTCAGGAGCAGGATGATCCCGAGCACGAAGCCGATGATCCAGAGCGTCTCAGGAATCACGAAGAAGAACAGGACCTGACCGAACTTCTCGGGCTTCTCCGCGATGATGCCCATACCGGCGGCGCCGATCCCGGACTGCGCCATCCCGGTTCCGATCAACCCGCCGGCGATCGCGATGCCGGCCCCGATCGCTTCCGCCGCGGCGACCGTGTCACTGACCATAGGTAAACCCGGGCGGCCGAGAAAGGTCGGGTATATAACCCGACCCGGGCCCGGGACTCACGTTCGCGGCGTGGGCCGCCGGCCGGGTCCGTTCGGACGCGGAGGACGCGCCTAGCCCTCGGCGTCGGGCGCGCCGGCAAGGTCCCGATCGTCCTCGTCTCGGGTGGCCCGAGCCGCTTCGGCTCGAGCGACGAGCGCGATCGCCCCGACCCACGCGACCCCTCCGCAGAGGTAGGCGAGCGCGCAGACGATGCACAGGGCGTGGATGAGCCCGAGCTCGACGTAGAGGAAGTAGAGCGAGACGGCCACGCCGGCCGTCGTGACGGCCAAGAGCACGTAGGCCCGCACGCGATCGTTCGGCCGACGCTCGGCGAGCGCCGCGAGCGCGATGATCACGATGAATCCGCCGATCCCCCAGAGGTAGTCCTGGACCCCGAACGTCGTCGTGAGGCCGCTACGGTCGACCGCGGAGCACGAGAAGAACGAGTTGATCTGGCAGACGCCGCGCAGTGCCACATCGAGGTACTCGGCCGCCGCGAACAGCGAGACGATCAGGCCGAGTCCGCTCGCGAAGTAGACGACCGAGCGAAGCGTACGGGTCTTCATGGTTGGCGATCAGGAGATCTGGCCGAGGTCGGTGTTCACCAGGCTCTGCATCGACGACGTCCACTGATAGTTCCCCGGGTTCTTGAGACCGGGGTTCGCGGTCAAGAACGCCGCGACGGTCGAGAAGCCATCGCTCTTGACGATGAACGCGGTGATCCAGGCGGCCTGGCTCTGGACCACCGACCAGGGCGTCCCAGACTCGTCGAGCACGCTACTCGCGACCGCGTTGTATCCACCGTTGGCCTGGTCGGCCCAAGTGCTCAGGTCGTTGGGATCGATGATCGAGGTGCCGGCGTGGATGTACTGGCCGTTGATCACGACGAACGGGATAGAGCCGCCCGAGTAGGCGGACACGTACGCCTGCTGGATGCAGTTCGAGGTCCCCGGGAACGTCCCCGCGACCCCCGAGCTGAGGGTCCAGAGGTACTCCGAGACTTGGAAGGCCACCGCGGGTGAGCTCACCGAGGCCGAGCCGAGGACCACCTCCGGGGTACTGGGGTAGACGTCCCCCGGATTGGAGTAGTAGAAACTCGTGCCCGGAATACCGTTGGTACCGCCGTTGAAGCCGGTCTGAAACTCGGTGAGGGCCTTCCACAACGCCCAGCTGCTCGCGGAACAGTACGGGCACCAGGTCGCCCCGTAGAAGTAGAAGACCGGCGAGCCCCCTTCCTGCCACGGCGAGACGCTGGCTTTGGACCAGCCGGCGGGCTCGCTCGCGAGGGAGGGCGGGAGGTACGGGCACCCGAGGACGTAGCTGGATATCCCGACGACCCCCGCGACGACGAGCCCGAGGATGATCCCTACGATCAGCGTCGTCCGGAAGAGCGGGGTCCACCGCTTCTCTTGGGTGCGGAAAAGTCCGAAGAACAGCACGAACGCCGCGCCGGCCAGTGCGATCAGTAGGTAGGGGAACGCCGGGACGAGGACCCCGACGGGGGAGGGGGCTAGGTAGGCGAGGAGCGCCCAGAGGCCGAAGATCGGCACGAGGAGGTAGCCGACCCGGGGAAGCGTCCACCTTCGCTCGCGGACTCCTTCGTCCTTCCGCGCGGGCCGCGTCGGTTCCGATTCGCGGCGCCCTTCCTTCGAGCGGTGCCGATGGTAGAGGGCGCGGAGCGCTCGCCCCTCGTCGCGCACCGAGGCCTCGGGGTGGAAGCCGACCTTCGGGTCGGCGGCGATTCGGTCCCAGTCCCAGCCTTTCGACCGGAGCTGCTCGACGCGGTCCCAGTCCACCATCGACCCGAACACGGCTTGACTCCTTTTCCTCTTTGCCGTGAGCCGCTCGCCGGCGGTCCCCACCATCGTGCTTTTACACGCGGACCGGTGGCCCTCCCGATGCGTCTCATCTTTCTCGGCACCGCCGGGTCTTGGCCGACGAAGGACCGCTCGGCGGCCGCGATAGCGCTCGACCTAGAGTCCGAGCTCGTCCTCCTCGATTGTGGCGAGGGCACGCAACGGCAGTTCTTCCACTCCCCGGCGTCGTTCATGCGCGTGCGCCGTGTCTTCCTGACCCATTTCCACGGGGATCACTTCCTCGGCCTTCCGGGGCTCATCCAGAGCATGAACCTCAACAACCGGACCGAGCCCCTCGACATCTACGGGCCCCCGGACTCGAAGGAGATCGTCGATCGGGTGCTCGGTCTCGGCTACTTCACCCAGCGGTTCCCGATCGCGGTCCACCCGCTGCAGCCGGGCGAGTCGCTCGATCTCGGGGCGTACCGGGTGCGCACGTCCCGGGCCGACCACCCGGTCCCCGCCCTCGCCTACCGGATCGAGGAGGGGCCGAAACGGGGCCGCTTCGACGGGGCCCTCGCGCGCTCGCTGGGCATCGAGGGCCCCGACTTTCGCCGGCTCGAAGCCGGCGAACCGGTCCGGGTAGGGAACCGGGTCGTCCACCCGTCGGACGTGATGGGAGAGCCCCGGCCGGGCCGATCGATCGCCTACTCGGGCGACTCGGCTCCTTTCGACGAGATCCGTCGCCTCGCCGACCGGGCGACGGTTCTCGTGCACGAGGCGACCGTCGGTCGGGACCTCGAACCGGAGGCGAACGAGTGGGGCCACTCCTCGGCCCGCCAGGCGGCCGAGCTCGCGCGCGATGCGCAGGTGGGGGTGCTGTTCCTCACCCACTTCTCCTCCCGCTACAAGGACCTCGAGCCGCTCGAGGGCGAAGCGAAGGTAATCTTCCCCGGCGCGCACGCCGCCTACGACCTCTTCGAGCACGCGATCCACCAACCATGATCCGGGCCGACCTCGTGCTGACCGACTTCAGCGAGGTCGCGACGCTCAATCGGGGTCCGATCCCTCGCACGGGCCCGGCGATGCGCGAACTCGGCATCGTCCGCGATGCCGCGATCGCCGTCGACCGCGGTCGCGTGGCGTGGATCGGCCCCGAACGGCGCCTACGCCGCGCGGTCCGGCTCGAGCGGGGCGCCCGGACCGTCTCGGCGGCCGGGGGCGTGGCCGTCCCGGGGTTCGTGGACGCTCATTCGCACGCGCTCTTCGCGGGCGACCGGGCGTTCGAGCTCGAGATGCGGGCCGCCGGCGCGAGCTACACGGAAATCGCCCGAGAGGGAGGCGGGCTTTACGCAACGGTCCGGGCCACCCGCGCAGCGTCGCGCGCCGACCTCCTGGGCGAGAGCTCGATCCGCCTGGCGCGGATGGCGGCCCACGGCACGACCTCGATCGAGGTCAAGACCGGCTACCGGCTCTCGGTTCCGGGGGAGATCGACCTCCTCCGCCTGATCCCGGTTCTCGCCCATCGTGTGGGAGTGACCCTGGTCCCGACGTTCCTCGGCGCCCACGGGATCCCTCCCGAGTACGCCGGACGCGCCAATGCGTACGTGGACCGCCTAGTGCGCGAAGCGCTTCCCGCGATCGCCCGCCGACGGCTCGCCCGTTTCTGCGACGTCTTTTGCGAGCCCGGGTTCTTTACGCTCGAGCAGTCGGAACGGCTCCTCCGGGCCGCGATCGACCTCGGCCTCGGCGCGAAGATCCACGCGGACGAGTTCGTCCGATCGGGCGGGGCTCAGCTCGCCGCCCGGCTCCGCGCGGCCTCGGCCGACCACCTCCTTGCGTCGACCGCCTCGGATCGCCGCCGGCTCGCCACCGCCGGCGTAACGGCCGTCCTCCTGCCGGTCACGGCGTTCGCCTCGGGCCGAGTGAGCCCGGCTCGCGAGACGGTCGACGCGGGCGTCGCGGTCGCGCTCGGCACGGACTGCTCTCCGAACACCTGGGTCGAGTCGATGCCGCTCGTCCTCGCACACGCCGTCCACGGCGGACATCTCACGCCGGCTGAGGCGCTGACGGCCGGCACGGTCAACGCGGCCCACGCGATCGGCCTCGCCGAGGCAGGGCGGCTCGCCGTCGGAGGCCCGGCCGACATCGCGGTGTTCCCGTTCGCCTCGGTCGACCAGCTCGGCTATCGGTTCGACGCGTGGCCGAGCGCCGTTTACCGTCAGGGAAAACTCGTTTCTTCGAGGTGACTCCGTCAGCACATCTAAATAGGACCCTCTTCTTCCTCGCCGGTCGAGGTCGCCACGATGGCCGAGAAGGTCGGTAAGGAGCAGATCAAGCGCGAAAAGGGCTACCTGTACTACCTCGGAAAGGACGGGTATCTCTGGAAGACGCCCACGAAGCTGAACAAGTCCGGCAGGAAAGCGCGCGTCGGGACCGAGAAGATCATGCGCCAAGACGGCTACATGTACTTCCTCGACAAGAAAGGGTTCGTTTCACGCGCCAGAATGAAGAACGCCTGAACGGCGTCACCCTTTCGCGGGGAGCCTTCCTCGGGGAGGGTTCCCTGCCTTCGCTTTCTCGCTCGCGTCGTCAACGAGTTCCGCGGCTCGCGATCCGTAGCGGTCGCGGCGCTCGAGCGCTGCGGGCCGCGGACGTGCCATGACCTGCCGCAACGACCCGACCGACCCTCGCAAGTGCGAGCGCTGCGGGGCCGTTCTCTGGGTCGCCGAAGAGGGGCTGTACTGCGGCGAGTGCGGCGTCCTCATGCCGTGCACGATGCGGGTGCTACCGCTCCCGCCGGTCCTCTCGTCGCCGGGACGATCGGCCCAACGCGTCCCGCGCGAGCCGAACCCCCGATCGAGCGCTGCGACGGATTCCTTCTAGCGAAGGAACGGCTTCTTCGCTTCGGGCGACGCCACTCGACGCGCTTTTCCGACCGGGTTGGCTTATATCACAACGGTGTTGGCGCCACCCGGAGGTTCTCGACGGGTGTCCCCCGCGGCACCGGTTGCGTCTCGAGCCCTCGTCCGCCGACCCGAAACGGCCCCTCAAGGGGGCGTTCCGTGGCCTCGCAGATAGGGGGATAGGCGCCCTCGGCATCCCCACGGTCCCAGTCGACCCCGGTCGCGCCCTCCAGGAGCACATCCTCATGGCCGTTGCACGAAAGCGCCCCGCACCGCCCGCCGAAGAGCCGGCCGCCCGGCCGGTCGCCCGGATCGGGCGCGAACCGATCCCGGTCCCCCGTCTCGTTCCTCGGGGAAAGACGGCGTTCGATACCGTCGCCTGGCGGACCCACGACGCCGTGATCAAGAACGCCGAAGGCACGGTGATCTTCGAGCAGAAGGGGATCCACGCCCCGGTCTCCTGGTCGGAGACGAGCGTCAACATCGCGGCATCGAAGTACTTCCGCATCCTCCAGGGGCGCCGCGAGTCCTCGATCGACGGGATGATCCGCCGCGTCTGCCACTGGATCGCCCAGAAAGGGGTCGATCTCGGCTACCTCGACACGGCGGACGAGGCGACGACGTTCGAGGAGAGCCTCTCGTACCTGATGGTCCAGCAGATGGCGGCGTTCAACAGCCCCGTCTGGTTCAACGTCGGGGTCCGCGAGCCGCCCCAGTGCTCGGCGTGCTTCATCCAGTCGATCACCGACGACATGGACTCGATCCTGGCCCTCGCGACCAGCGAGGGACGCCTCTTCAAGGGCGGGAGCGGCACGGGAACGAACCTCTCTCCGCTCCGGGGGAGCCACGAGAAGCTCGCCGGCGGAGGGATCGCCTCGGGGCCCGTATCGTTCATGCGCGCGTTCGACGCGCTCGCCGGGGTCATCAAATCCGGCGGAACGACCCGGCGCGCCGCGAAGATGGTGATCCTCAACATGGATCACCCCGACATCCTCGACTTCATCGACTGCAAGGTGCGGGAGGAGGACAAGGCCCTCGCGCTGATCCGGGAAGGCTACTCCGCGAACTTCGACGGGACCGATCCGGACTCGGCCTACGCGTCGATCGCCTACCAGAACGCCAACCACTCGGTCCGCATCCCCGATGCGTTCATGGACGCCGTTCTCCGGGACGGCGAGTGGAAGACGTACAACCGGACGGACCACTCGGTCGCGGGGACCTACCGCGCGCGCGAGATCTGGCGCAAGCTCGCCTACGCCGCGTGGCGGTGCGGCGACCCCGGGGTCCAGTACGACGACCTCACCAACGACTGGCACACGTCCCCGAACTCCGGACGGATCAACGCGTCGAACCCGTGCAGCGAGTATCTCTTCCTCGATGACACGGCGTGCAACCTCGCGTCGATCAACCTCATGAAGTTCCTCGATCCGAAAGGGCTCTTCGACGTCGAGCTGTTCCGTCAGGCGATCCGGACGATGATCCTCGCGATGGAGATCGTCGTCGACGCGTCGAGCTACCCGACCGCGCCGATCGCGCAGAACTCCCACGACTTCCGCCCGCTCGGGCTCGGTTACGCCAACCTCGGATCGCTCCTCATGCACTACGGGCTCGCCTACGACTCGGAGGCGGGACGCACGCTCGCCGGCGGGGTCTCGGCGTTCCTCTCGGCCGAGGGCTACCACATGTCGAGCGAGATCGCAAAGCGCGTCGGTCCGTTCCCGGCGTTCGAGAAGAATCGGGCCCCGATGCTCCGCGTGATGGGCAAGCACGCGAAGGCCGGCGAGCAGGTCGCGATCCACGACACCCGCCTCACTCCGCTCGTCCAGGCCGCGGTCGACCGCTGGCACGACACGGTGAAGGCCGGCGAGCTCTGGGGCTACCGCAACGCGCAGATCTCCGTGATCGCGCCGACCGGAACGATCGGCCTGCTCATGGGCTGCGACACCCTCGGCCTCGAGCCCGAGCTCTCGCTCGTCAAGACCAAGAACCTGGTCGGTGGCGGCGTCATGCGCATGGTGAACCGCACCGTGCCGGACGGCCTCGCGAGCCTCGGCTACACGCCCGAGGAGATCCGAGCGATCACGCAGCACGTCGAGGACACCGGCACGATCGAGGGCGCGCCGGGGCTCGAGGCGGAGGACCTCGCGGTCTTTGACTGCGCGCTCGCCCCGGTGGGCGGTGCGCGCACGATCTCGCCGATGGGCCACCTCCTCATGCTGGGGGCCGTCCAGCCGTTCCTCTCGGGCGGAGCGAGCAAGACGATCAACCTGCCGAACGAGGCGACGGTCGAGGAGATCGAGCGGATCTACCTCGAGGCGTGGCGACACGGCATCAAGTCCGTCGCCCTCTACCGCGACGGGTGCAAGGCGAGCCAGCCGTTCGAGACCGGCAAGGGACGGGCCGGCGCCCCCGTCGGGCCCCGCGGGCCGACCCGCGAGCGCCTGCCGGACGAGCGGGAAGCGATCACCCACCACTTCAGCGTCGGCGGTCACGACGGCTACGTCACCGTCGGCCTCTATCCGGACGGGCGACCCGGCGAGATCTTCTTCCGGGTCACGAAGGAGGGCTCGACCGTGAACGGGCTCATGGACTCGCTCGGGATCTCGATGTCGATGGCGCTCCAGCACGGGGTGCCGCTCAAGGACCTCGTCCGCAAGCTCGCGCACCTTCGCTTCGAGCCCGCGGGCGCGACCAACAATCCGAAGATCCGCTTCGCGAAGTCGATCCCCGACTACGTCGCCCGGTGGCTCGCCCTCGAGTTCCTGACCGAGGAGGAGCGCCGCTCGATCGGCCTCGAGGGCCCGGCGGAAGGCAACGGGAACGGGAACGGCCACGGGGCCCCGTCCACGAGACCGGGCGCGCCGAGCCAGACCGTGAAGTTCGAGACGCGCGCGCTCGATGCGTTCGGCCCGGAGGCGGCGTCGTCCGGCGGGGTCAGCGAGGACGCGCCGTCGTGCGCGATCTGCGGCGGCATCATGGTCCGATCGGGCACGTGCTACGCGTGCACCGTCTGCGGGTCCACGAGCGGCTGCTCGTAGGACCCCGGACGGGATCCCGCGCGACTCACGACGGCGGCGTCCGGGCCGCGATCGTCGGCTCCTCTTTCCGAGCGGTCACGGGGGCCGCCGGCACGGGCGGCCCCGCGCGGCTCCCGTCGGCGAGGAACCGGTAGTTCTTGAGGCCGAGCGACAGGAGCAGACCGACGACCGATACCGCCGCCGTGATCCCGAAGACGAGCTGGAAGCCGACGATCGAGTAGGTCGGCACCGCCACGGGAACGGGGACGTGGGGCACGGTGACGAGGATCGTCGTCATGAAGCTCGCGGTCACGGTCGCGGCGATCACGGGCCCGATCGCGCTCCCGAGGTTACGGAACGTCTGGTTCATGCCGGTCTGGATCCCGAGCTCCTTCGGCGAGACCGAGAGGACGATGATGTTCGACATCGCGATCAGGACCGCGACGTTCCCGACGAGCGTCGGGATCGCGAGGAGCAGGAGCTCGTAGACGCTCGTGTTGAACAGGACGAGGCCGAGGCTGCCGAGGCCCATGATCCCGAAGCCGGCGATCATGACCGGCTTCGGCCCTCCGCGGGCGACCCAGCGGCCCCAGACCGGAGCGAGGGCGAGCATCGAGAGCGACGCCGGGACGGAGACGAGCCCCATCTGGAACTCGTTCAGGCCGAAGCCGGGGGCGTACGGGTACTCGACGAGGAGGACGAGCGCGATGAAGATCAGGAACATCCCGATCCCGACGAAGATCCCGTTGACGTTCGAGATCCAGATGTTCCGCTGCTTCAGCGCGGCGAACGAGACGACCGGGTGGTCGGTGCGCGGCTCCCACACGAGGAAGACGACCAACCCCACGACCGCGAGCAGGAAGAACTCGGGCACGCCCCAGCCGATCCCCGCGACGTGGACGGCGGAGAAGTTCGACCAGCCCCAGTACGCCCCTTCGGTGATCCCGAACATCGCGGTCGCGAGGGCGAAGCCGAGGGCCGCGATGCCGGGGTAGTCGATCGGGTTCGGGGCGAGGTGAGGGGACTCCCGAAGGACGAAGTAGGCCAGGACGACGACCGTGACCGCGACCGGGATCACGGTGTGGTAGGTGAGCTGCCAGCCGAAGTTGTACGCGATGTAGCCGCCGCCGACGAGCCCGATCGAGGCCCCCGCGGCGAACATCGCCGAGACGATCCCCTGGGCCTGCCCGACGCGGGCGGCCGGGAAGACCTCGGGGAGCATCGCGAACGCGAGGGGGAACATCCCCATGCCGAGGCCCTGGAACGCCCGGATGCCGATCAGGACGTAGATCTGGTTCGCCCGGTCGAGGCCGAACGCCGCCCCGATGTTGGGTGAGAATCCGGCAAGGCTCACCGCGACCGCGTAGAGGCTCATCACGACGAGGAGCATCCGCTTCTTCCCGTACTTGTCGCCGAGCTTGCCGAAGATCGGCGTGGCGACCGTCCCGACGAGGAGGTACGCCGAGACGATCCAGACGACCGTGGTCGCGGGGGCGTTGTCGAAGAACAGGACGAACGACTTGAACGCCGGGATGACCATCGTCTCGACGTAGGTCACCATCAGCGCCATCACCGCGAGCACGATCAGCACGCCGTTCGCGTGCTTCGGATCGAACGCCACGCCGGCGTGGGTGAGGTTGAGGTGGTTGTTCGACGCCTCGCTCACGCGAGCGCCTCCGGGGCCGACGGATTGGACGGGTCGGCCGCGACCCGCCGGACGAGCGCGCGCAACGTCCGGGCCGTCGTCGCTACGTCCTCCGACGGGAGATCGTCGGTCGCCTCCCGGACGATCCGCGCGATCGCTCTCCAGACGGCCGCCTCGGCCCGGCGGCCGCGCGCGGTCGGTACGATCTCGACGCGCCGGTGGTCCCGGTCGCTGCGACGCCGCCGCACGAGGCCGGCCGCCTCGAGGCCATCCACGGCGGAGCACGCGCTCGCGTTGCGGACGGAGAGGTGGCGCGCGACGGTCGTCAGGGTCGGCTCCTTGAGGTTCGCGACCAGGTGGAGCGCCCAGAACCGGCCCATCGAGAGGTTCTCTTCCTCGAGCGTCGGCTCCACCCGGTGGAGCACGGCCCGCATGAGGTCGTGAACGGACTCCGCGATCCCGAGCTCCCGGGAGGAACGCGCGGCCCCGATCGATCCGATGGTTCGGGACGTCGCGACCATGAGGCCCTCTAATTATTCGAATGTCTAATCATTAGACTACTTAACTTATCGGAGGCTAGGTGAGCGCGTACCGGGCGAGCTCGGCGAGGTCGTGGATCGTGAGGGACCCTCTCGCCCGGGGCGACGGGCCCCAGCCGGCCCGGATCGCCCCGGCCGAAAAGCCGGCGGCGGCCCCCGCGTCGATCGCCTCGAGACGCGACGGCGGGCCGCGTCGGTCCGCCTCGAGCAGGAGGACGAGCGCCCCGACGGGGCCCGAGTCCACGGTGACCTCCGTCGTCCGGCCGAGCCGGCGGGTCTCCACCCGGGCCTCCTCGTCGTGGAGGTGCGCGATCCGTGCCCCGGACGGGGACCGACCCTTCGGGCGCGGGAACGCGGGACGCCAGACGATCGATCCCCCGGCCGATCGGAAGCGGGCGAGGAGCCCGGCGTCGATGCCGAGTGGGGAGGGCTGCGCGGTCACGTCGCGACCGACCGTCCGCGCCAGAGGGAGCAGTCGGGTCGAACCGAGCACGGTCCGCAGACCGAGAGATCGCGCTCCTTCGGGCAGTCGCCCGAGATCCCGGTGTGGCAGAGCACGAAGTCGTACTTCACCGGGTCGATCGGGTCGATCCGGCGCAAGGCCTCGCTCACCTCCTCGACCGCCGCCCAGTTCCGGGTGCGCCGGGCGGTCAGACCGAGATGATACGCGATCCAGTGCACGTGCTGATCGAGCGGGACCCGTAGCTCGCCGGTCGGGATCCGGGTCCAGTAGCCGAGGTCGGGGTACCGGTCCCGGACCATCCACCGGAGGAAGAGCGTGAGGCGCTTGCAGGCACTGGCGGACGGGTCCAGCGGGCTCGGAAAGAGGGCCCGGTACCCCCGGGGCGCCCGCCCGATTCGGTCGGTGCCCGGGGTGCCCCGGAGCGCGGACGCGAGCCGATCGAGCCCGACCGCGAATCCCCCCTCCGCCCATCCCGCGACGAAGGCGTCCTCGAGGGTCGGATGACGGTCGTAGTAGTCGGAGAGGATCCGGAAGAGGTGCTCCAGCTGATCGCCCCGGATCCATCGGTGGCGGAAGCCGGCGAGGCGGCGCCGTCGCTCGGGCTCGCGACGAGGGTCGATCAGCCGCGCGACGTCCCCATCGGCGACGCGCGCGACCCGGTCGATCGCGCCACGGATCGCCGTCGTGTTCCCGATCGCGAGGGTCGCGCCGACGATGCCCGCCACCTCCGCCCTGCGTCGATCGGTCGCGAGGGAGCGGACGACCGAGATCGGGTCGTCGGCGAGCGACCGATCGAAGGAGAACCGACCGTAGAGCGCCTCAAGGTGCGCGGGGAGCTCGGACGTCGGGCGGTGGGAGCGCATTCCCTTCCTCGACCGCGCCCGCGGATTTACCGTTGCTCGGCAGGGGCGTCCGGCCGCACCGCTAACTAGGCGCGCGCGCTCTCCCGCCGATGGCCGCGGAGGCGATCGACCTCCGTCCGACGATC
>JASHQN010000096.1 GCA_030039135.1 Thermoplasmata archaeon
CCGTCAACGCGACCGTGGGCCTCGCCACGGGTACCATCCGTGGCGTCGTGCGGACAGCGTCCGGCGCCGTCGCGTCGGGCGCGGTCGTCACCTTGGGGAACAGCTCGGGCGTCGTGGTCAGCAACGTGGCCGCCGCGAACGGCTCCTACCGTCTCACGGGCTACGGCGGTGGCAACTACACGCTGGGCGCGTCGCTGCCGGGCACGACCCTCCGCTCCGCCGGCGTCCCGGTCGTAAGCGTCAACGAGAGCTCGAAGTTCGAGGTGAACCTCACGATCGAGCCGACGGTCAGCGTCAGCATCGCCGTCAGCGCGAGCGGAGCTCCCGCGGCCGGCATCCCGATCCGCGTCAGCCCGCAGCCCGAGTTCGCGAACTCCTCCGTTCTCCCGCTGGCCGCGCTTGCGTCGGCGGCGAACGCTTCGATGATCGCGCTCACCGGGGCCAACGGGGTCGCGTCGGTCGCCCTGCCGTACGGCAACTACTCGCTCTCGGCCGTCGGATACATCGCGGGCCGGCTCTATGCGGGCAGCGCCCTCGTCAGCGCTCCGGCCGGGAGCCTCGCGAACTCGGTGGCGCTCGGTCTCTCGCCCGCGGTCTCACTCTCGGGAACGGTCGCTCCGGTCGGAACGTTCACCTCGACGACGCGCGTCGCCGTCATCGCGTACGCCGCCGACGGCACGCCCACCTACGCATGGGCCGTGAACGGCACGTTCCGATTCTACCTGCCGAGCGGAACCTACAGTCTCCTCGCGCTCCAAGGCGTGACGAGCGGATCCGGTACGCTCTACGCCGCGCTCCAGTCGGTGAGCCTGTCGAGCCCGACGACGGCCTCGCTCTCGCCCTCGACCGCGGTGAGCGCCCGATTCGTGGTCGGCGCTACATTCCCGAAGGCGACGGTCCCGGCCGCCGGGGCTCAGGTGACGATCACCGCCGGTAGTTCGGGACCGGCGGTGACCGCGTTCGCGTCCGCGAACGGCACCACGGTCGCGTTCGTTCCCGAAGTGGTCCCGACCCCGGCGACCTCGTACTGCCTCGCGGTCCGCGCACCCGGCTTCTCGCCGACGAGCGAGTGCGGAATCTCACCCAGCGGTATCGCGGCCCTCAGCCGGGTGCCGCTCACGCTCGCTCCGGTCAGCGTGAGCGTCCGCGTGCTCGGAGGGCCTGCGGGGGCGGTCTACGTCAACGCGACCGGCACGAGTCCGGGAGCGACCGGCCGGACCCTCTACGGAGGCTCTCCGCTCACGTTCACGGCGACCGCCGGCACGTACTCGTTCACCGGCTGGGCGCCCACCTCCAACGTCTCCGTCCTCTACCGCGAGACCGCAACCGTCAACGTGACGGTTCCGCTCGGGGCGGCCAGCGAAACCGTCACGCTGCGCCTCGCCGTGCAGCGCAATTCGACCGGAACGCTCGCTCTACCCTCGGGCGGAAAGGCCGCGCTCGCGACCGTCGGGCTCTCCTCGGCCTCGTTCAACGCGACCGTGAACGGCACGGCGTTCACGTCGAGCGGGTTCTACGCCCCGGCGGGCAACTACTCCGCGTACGCCTCGATCACCGTGGGCGGAACCGCCTATGCGCAGCTGCAGTTCGTCACCATCGGACCGAACGGGAAGGTGACCCCGAAGGTGACCGTGTCCGCCGCCGCGGTGACGGTGAACGGCACGCTCGAGGCCACCTCGGGTGCCGTGCTGGCCGTCAGCACTCCCGTCGCGTTGGTCGCGTCCTCGGGCGCGCTCGCGACGACGCAGGCGATCGGCGGGAACTTCACGGTCGAACTTCCCGCCGGCGCCGCGTACGGGATCCGCGCCTCGGCCACGACGACCGAGGTCGGGACCGCCGGTTCCTACCTGGTGCACTGGGTCGCGAGCCCGAGCGCGAGCTGCCCGGCGACCGCGGGTGCGGCACTGTGCGCGGTCCCGATGGTGCCGACCACGCAGCTCGTCTGGCTCAACGGGACCCTCTCGGCACCGGGCGTTCCGGGTCCGATCTCGGGCACGGTCCGCCTCACGGGCCCTTCGCCGTACGATAACGTCACGACCGTCTCGGCGACCAACGGTACGTTCTCGGTGCAGCTGCTGCCCGGGACCTACTCCGTCTACGTGGCAGGTGGGGGCGCCTCCTCCCCTCTCGCCGCGCTGGTCACGGAGGCCGTTTCGCTGGAGACCGTGAACCCTGTCGGGATCACCCTGTCGCCCTCGTGGACGGTCACGGTCACGGCCGCTGCGCCCACCGCTGCCTCCCCGTTGTTAGGTCCCGCCAACGTGACGCTGTCGAACGCCGTCGGGGCACGGATCGCCTACCCCGGGGTCGTCGTGGGTGCCGGAGTCTCGCTCGCCCTCCCGCTCGGTACCTACACCGCGACGGCCGACTCGTTCGGCGCGCCGTTCGGCGTGCCCAGCCCCGCCTCCGCGACCGCTCCGGTCACGGTCGCGCACGGCAACGTCGCGGTCGGCCTCGCGCTTTCCTACGTGTACAGCTACAGCGCCAGCGCGACGATCGCGGGCGCGAACTCGACGACCGTGACCTCGCCGGGAAGCGCGACGTTTTCCTTCGCGGTTCGCAACACCGGCAACGCGCCGCTCGCGATCCACCCCGTGGGCAGCCCCGCGAACTGGGGGTTCACGTTCTCGTTCGCGAACGCGACGATCCTCCCCGGATCGGCGCCGCTGGCCGGTAGCGTCGCCATCTCCGTACCGTCCCTCACGAGCACGCTCCACCCACCGGTCGTCCTCGCGTTCGCCGTCGGGAACGGATCGACCGTCGCGAGCGTCACCCCGACCGTCGCGATCGTCCCGTACTACGGTGTCTCCGTCGGGGCCCGCGTCTCCTCCGCCGCTCAGGTGGGGACCGGAACCGTCCGGGTCCCGTTCTACGTCACCAACGACGGCAACGTGCCGGAGACGGTCGCGCTCTCCGTGGTCGACCTTCCGCGCGTCAACGGTCTCGGTTGGACCGCCAGCTTCCGCTCGACGTCCGCCGAGCTGCCGAGCGCGACCGCCTCGCTGGCCCCCTACGCGAACTCGACGTTCTTCCTGCAGTTGAACGCGACCGCGCCGGTCTTCGTTCCACCGGGGGAGGTGACGGTCCAGGCTTCGGTCATGAACCAGAGCGGGGCCTACCAGGCCGCCGCGGAGCTCCCCGTTCCGATCGCCACGTTGAAGAGCCCGACCGTCACGCCCACTCCCGCGGTCCCCGTCACCGGTCCTTCGGTCTCGACCGGCCCGAGCGGCCTACCGGATTGGGTGGTCCCGCTCGTCTCGTTCGTGCCGGCGATCGCCCTGGTGGTCGGCGTGATCACCTACCGCTGGTGGAGGACCCGGCGGTGGACCCGTCGATGACCGTCCTCCGCGCGATCGCCCTCGTGACGATCCTCGTGCTGTCCAGCGTGATAGGGCTGGGGGCGAGCGGACTCGCGAGCGCGGCCCCGGTCCGACCGGCCACCGCCCCCGCGGTCACCGGCAATATTTCGGGCCCGTCCGTGATGGCCTACCACGGCGCGGCGACGATCTTCATCAACGGTACGGGCGGGCCGGCGATCGCACCGAACGGGACGCGGATCGGGAACCTCAGCTGGTACGCGAAGCTCTCCGCGTCGAACCTCACCGGAATCTCGCTCAGCCCGAGCTCGTACAACTTCACCGGGACCGGCCCATCGACCGCTGCGCTCACGGTGGGGAACATCACCGAGCAGCTGTCGATCACGATCGACATCACCTCTCGCTACCAATCGCAGAACGCCTCCACCAACCGCACGCTCCTGGTCAACATCGTCCAGCCGTACGTCTGGGCGTTCGAGCTCGTCGCCACCTCGTCGGTGACCGTCCTGCCGTTCAACCTCACGATCCTCCTGGACGGAGGTGCGGTGGGCACGCTGAAGATCCCGACGATCACCTCGGGGTCGTCGTACAACGCGAGCTTCAGCTACCCGACCGTGGGTCTCTCGAGCGGCTGGCACACGTTCAGCGCGTCGCTCGCGAACGAACACGGCCTCGTCCGGTTCTCGAACGGCACGACGTCGCTTTCCGCCTCGTTCTACGTGCCGGGATCCCCGCCGAGCTACACGTTGTGGTACGTCGCGGGCGCCGTCGCGTTTTTCGGGGCCATCTTTATATTCCTCACCCGGGTCGCCGCGCGCCGACGGAACCCCTCGAAGAAGTGACGGACGAACCATGATGGCGGCGCGGGTCGAGCTGCGATGTACGTCGTGCGGCCGGGCCGTCCCCGCGAAGGGCGCGGTCCAGTTTCCATGCCCGCAGTGCAGCGACGCGGTGATCGGTCGTTGCGCGCGGTGCCGGGACCAGAGCGTCGGCTACGTGTGCCCGAAGTGCGGTTTCAGCGGGCCGTAGGGGTCGCGATGGCAAAGGTCGCCGTGCTGTTCCGGCTGATGCCCCACGGGGTCGAGACGGACCTCCGCGAGATCGCGCAACGGATCCCGACCGCTATCCCGGTGGGCGTGACGATCCGGGGGATGCAGGTCAAGGACATCGCCTACGGCCTCCGCTCGCTCCTCGTGAGCGTCGTGATGGACGACACCGGGGGCATCCTCGAGTCGACGGAGCAGGCGCTCGCGAAGGTACCCCACGTCGAATCGGTCGAAGTGATGGAAGAGGGACTGCTCTGAGAGCAGCCGGCCGGCCGTGGACCTGTTCACCCACGTCCTGGTCGCCTACCTGATCACCTTCGGGATCGTCGGCTTCCATACCCAGTACCTCGCCGCCGGCGCGCTCGCGGGAGGGCTCCCCGACGCCGACGCGCTCCTCTTCCCCCTCGCGCGTCGATTCCCCATCCTGCGGCACCACGGGATCACGCATTCGATCTTCGGCGTCACGGTGCTCGCGCTCGCCGGGGCGCTCATCGCGCCGTTCCTGGCCGCGGGCTCGCCGTGGATCTACTTCGTCGTGATGGAGATCGGCGGGCTCTCCCACGTCGCCGAGGACGGCTTCACGAACTTCTCCGTTCCTCCGCTCCTGCCGTTCTCCCAGCGTCAGGTGCACTTGGACGCCGACCGGGCGATCAACTTCGCCACGCTCGTGTTCTCGGTCGCGTCGTTCTACGTCCTCCTCGGCGTCGAGCGCAACCACGTCGCCTTCCCGATCTACCTGTTCACGCTCTACGCCCTCACCGCGTTCTTCGCCGCGTACTTCGCCCTCCGCCTTGCCGCTCGGATCCATCTTGAGCGGCGGCGGGGCTCGCTCGCGCCGAACGCGGCGATCGTGCCGACCGGGAACCCGCTCCGCTGGGTGATCCTGAGCGAGGAGGTCGGCGGAGGCCGGGTCCGGACGACCTGGGAGCGGTACGTCCTCGGGCGCGGTGTGGTCGACGGCCCTCACTCGGTCGAAGCCCCGATCGACGCGCCTGCGCACGCCGGTCCGCCCACGTCGGCGTTCGAGGCGCTCAGCTGGTCGTACGGCCTCGCCCGCCGCGCGAGCCGCATGATCGAGTCGACCTACCACTTCGGCGAGGCGTTCCGTGCCGCCACCGGCGAGTGGGAGGCGGTCTGGTACTCCCTCGAGTTCACGGCGTTCGGCCGATCGGCCGCAGTCCGGGTCCGCTTCCCTTCCGGGGGCGCGCCGCCCGAAGTGAAGTCCACGTTCTATCGCCCTCGCGAGCGGATCCTGTAGGGCCCCTCGATCGCGGAGAGGAGTGCCCGCCGGGGGCGGCTCCCCTCAGGGGATCTCGCCCGGGTTCCACTGCGTGACGCGCTGCCCTGCCGCCAGAGCGTCGAGCGCTCGCATCGCTTCTGGCGACAGCTCGAAATCGAAGACCTTCGCGTTCTCGACGATCCGCTCGCGGTGGGTCGATTTTGGTATCTCGACGACGTGGTGCTGGAGGCCCCAGCGGATCAGTACCTGCGCGGGGCTGCGGCCGACCGCCCGGGCGATCGCCCCGATCCGCGGGTCGTCGAGCCAGCGGTTCCGGGTGAGGGGGCTGTAGGCCTCCAGCTGGATCTTGTGCCGCGCGCAGTACTCGAGCAGGTCGGGGTCGTAGACGAACGGATGGAACTCGACCTGGTTGACGGCCGGCACCAGCGCCGAGCGGGTCCGGATCTCCTCGATGTGGCGGATCGTGTAGTTGCTCACCCCGACGGCGCGGCAGAGGCCCTCCGAGCGCAGGTCCTCGAGCGCGCGCCAGGACCCGAGACGGTCCTCGGGGGATTTCGCCCGGGGCCAGTGGATCAGGTAGAGGTCGACGTACTCGAGACCGAGGCGCTTCAAGCTCTCGGATAACGCCCGGCGCGCGCGGGCATAGCCGTGGTCGGTGTACCAGAGCTTCGTCGTGACGAACACCTCGTGCCGCGCGAGCCCGCTCGCACGGATCGCCTCGCCGACGTCCGCCTCGTTCCCGTACAACGTGGCCGTGTCGATCAACCGGTACCCGGCCTCGAGCGCCCACGCCACGGCGTTTCGAGTCGTCGGGCCCGGCTCGGTCTGGAACACGCCGAGCCCGAGCACGGGGATCGCAGGTCCCTGGTTCAGCCGCACCCGGCTCGCGAGGTCGCGGAGTGGGAACTCCGTCATCGGGCGCTCCGATCCACGGAGGCCCGTCCCGCCGGGGGCGGTGCGCGGAACCGGCTCCCCATGCCCCGGGCCCGGAGCCGCTCGTCGTAGCCCCTCAGCTGTGATTCGTGCTCGGGACAGAGCGAGAACGTGCGCCAGAG
>JASHQN010000097.1 GCA_030039135.1 Thermoplasmata archaeon
GGGTCATCCCTTCGCTGGGGCCAAAAAGAGGCCCACCCCGTGTAAGTGACTCGGCCCAGGATCAGAGTGTCGATCCTGTCGAACAGCGTTTTCCATATCGAGTCCTCTTCGTTCGTGTAAGGGGGCCTAGAATAGATGGGCAACTGCGCCCGCCCGTCTATCGTCATGAACATCGTCATCAGAACCTTGCGCATCGCGACACCTCGAAGAGTCAACGTCGTCCAGCACAAGAATCAGCGCTGGGTCCGTTGCGAACGCGTTCGGATCCTTCCGAGTGCCTCGTGGGGGGGGTGCAATGCGGCTTGCACTCGCGTCCCGGGTCGGGCCGGTCGGGGCGGGCCCCCGACGAGCAAAGACCGCAGTTAAACTCCTATCAGTTTGGTGCCGGGTACAGCCAACCCTGGAATGCCCGGGTAAGGCCTGGGAGCGCGGCATAGGCAAGGAGCACTACGAGAATAGCCGTGAACAGGAACGTGCTAATCGGCAGACCGAGTGGGACAAACAGAGGGTCGAGCGCGAAGTGCGCGGCGAGGCTGATAAGAAACGAGGCTCCCAAGGTAATCGCGGTTATCTTCCAACGCGGCGGCGGGACGTAGGAGGACCGTCCCGGCAGCGCGAAATACGTCTCCAGCCCGGTCGCGTTGTCGAGGTGCGGAATGGCGTATGCGTTGACCTCGTCGAACAGTCGCGCACGTTCGGGCGAATCTCTCCATGCGTCGAGCGCGCTTTGATCTCGGAACCGTGACACCACGTAACGCCGTCGCGACTCGTCGCCCCTCGGAGAGATCACAGTTGTACCAAGGTACCCGGGCGAGAGGTCTTTCACCTTCAGGGTACGTTGGAGCCAGTCATCGAAGTCCTTCACCCGTCCAGGGCGAATCTGGTGGCTGATTACCTCGGTGACGCCGCCTTCAGAGGTGTCGGAGTGAACGGCCATTGCGACGCTCCCTATCCGCCGTCGTCTTTAGGGCCGTTCCCCCAAGACTGGGGTCCAGCTTGAGAGACGGGCTCGGGGCAATTCGCCTCGGGCACGACTGGGCGCGGCGTGACCGAGTGCCGGAATATCGTTCTCGCGGGTCCTGTTATAGCCGCCGAGTGCGTCCGTCCGCCGGGAGGCCAACCGTGAGCATTATCGACAAGGCCTTGGAAGCCAACAAGGACTACGCAAAGAGCTACGACCCGAGTCAAGGGGGACGACCGGCACCCAAGATCGTCGTTGTCACCTGCATGGACCCGCGCCTTTCGGACCTCCCCGCGATTCTGGGGTTGCCGCGCGCAGACCTCGACGTGATCCGAACCGGCGGACCCGTTGTGACCGAGGACGTCCTCGGCGAGATTATTGTATCCAACCGAGTACTTGGAAGCAAGGAGATTCTGCTCCTCAACCACACCGGATGCGGCTTCACGACCTTCACCGACGCGGAACTGAACGCGAAGCTGAGCGCTTCCACCGGTGATGCGACCCCGGCCCCGATGCGCTTCTTCTCGTACAAGGACCCCGAGCAAAACACTCGGGATCAGATCAAGAAGGTTCGGTCGCACCCGTGGATATCGAGAGATGTTCCCGTGCGCGGCGCCATTTTCGATGTGGCGACGGGTCGTTTGCGCGAAGTGAAGTGATCCGATAGCAGGCACGACGAGCGACGCGCCCGATCCACGGGGGATGGGTGCGATGGCCGTTGCCGCCACGTCGCTCCAGAGGAGCGACTTTGAAACCGCCCCCACCGAGCCCGGGACTACTGCCCTCGAGCGTAATGGAGGAAGACCCCGCTGTCGTTCAGACCCCTGGCCTCGAGGAGCACAAAGTCATGCCGCCCAGGAGCGCCTTTCGGAATGACATCGTCCGCGAAATCCGGCTCATCGATTGTCCGGAAGAGAGGCTTTCCTCTTCCCACGATAGACGGCATGACCATGATCAGAAGCTCGTCCACCAGATTCTCAGCAAGCAAAGACTGAGCGAGGCGTGGTCCGCCCCCGAGAGCAATGTCCTTGCCGTTCTTGGACTTCAGGGACGCGATCACATCTGCGGGCTTTCCCTTCACGATTCGGCTGTGCTCCCAGAGGGGCTTTTGGAGAGTCTTGGAGAATACCACCTTCTCCACCCGGTCCGCGAACCGGGAGAACTCCTTTTGCCACGGAGTCGCGGTCGCGTCATCCTTTATCTTCGGCCAGTGCGCGGCCCACTTGGAGTACGAATTGCCTCCGAGGAGGATCGTGTCGATCGAGTCGAATCGGGGCTTCCACATCAGGTCCTCGGCATCGTTGGTGTACGGAGGCCCGTCGTACGCCGGAAACTGGGCTTGGCCGTCAAGCGTCATGAACATGATCATCAGAACCTTCCGCATTGCGAGACCTCGAGGACGCAGGGTCGTCCAGCACAAGAGTCAGCGCTGTGTCCGTTGCGAACTTGTTCGGATTCTTCCGAGTGCCTCGGCGGAGTGAGGTGTCTCTTGCACACAGCCGGTAGGTTGCAGCCCTCGTGTCGGCAGCGTGAGGTCGACGACTTCTCGCCGGCACAGACCGGCGGTTCGGTCAAAACGAATGCCTCTTTCAGAAGACTTATTGCGTAGAACTCTATCGTAGCACGACCCACAATGCCCGTGGATCCGGACAAGCTGAACGCCTTGGCTGGCAAGTTCCTAAACGACATGGGGGCGGCTATCACCGGCCCCTCGATCCTGATCGGGGAACAACTGGGTTTGTACAAGGCGCTCGCCGCGTCTGGCCCTGCCACTTCGGAGGAGCTGGCGAAGAAGACCGGGACTCTCGAACGGTATCTTCGGGAGTGGCTGGCAGGGCAAGCCGCCGCCGGGTACGTGGAGTACGACCCCGGCTCGGGGCGGTACTCGATGACGCCGGAGCAGGCATACGCGATGACCAATGAGGACAGCCCCCTCTACATTCCAGGGGCCTTCTACAGCGTCGCCTCGGTCTACAAGGACCAGCGAAAAATCGCTGAGGCCATCAAGACAGGCAAGGGGATGGGTTGGCATGAACACCACGTCGACCTCTTCATGGGAACGAAGAAGTTCTTCCGGCCCGGATACCTCGCGAACCTCGTCAGCAGCTGGTTGCCGAGCCTGGACGGAGTGGTGGAGAAGCTTCGGAAGGGCGCGCGCGTCGCGGACGTGGGCTGCGGCCTCGGTGCGTCGACGATCATCATGGCCAAGGCGTTCCCTAAGTCGCAGTTCGTGGGATTCGACTATCACACGGAGTCGATCGAATGGGCGCGCAACGATGCGGTGACTGAAGGTGTGGTCGGCAACACCGATTTCGAGGTATCCACGGCAAAGGCCTACCCCGGCAAGGACTACGACCTTGTAACGTTCTTCGATTGTCTCCATGACATGGGTGACCCGGTTGGGGCCGGGCGCCATGTCCTCGAATCCCTCAAGCCCGACGGGACTTGGATGGTCGTCGAACCGTTCGCCAAGGAGATGGTCGCCGAGAACCTGACCCCAGTAGGGCGGGTCTTCTACAACGCGTCCCTGCTGATCTGCGTCCCGGCGTCTCTTTCGCAGGAAGTCGGTAGGGGCCTCGGGGCGCAAGCTTCGGACTCGAGTCTCGAGGAAGTATTCCGCTCCGGCGGGTTCACGCGAGTTCGCAAAGCGGTTGAGACCCCGTTCAACCGCGTGTTCGAGATGCGCCCCTAGACGGGGGCCCTTCCAACAACTTCTGTCTCAAGAACGGACCACTAGTTGCGACGCCTCTTGCACGCAGCTGTCCCGCAAGAGAACCGGAGGGTGTTAGAAAAAGGTCCCTTTTCCGTCGGAAGGGATCGGCTACACGCCTGCGTAGAGTCCCCGACTCCGGAATCGCGCGGCCGGTAGCAAGGTAGCCAACCGTCGTAATTCGCGCGACAGCAAGTCAAAAATAGTTAGCTTCAGTGGGAGGAGAAACAGGTCCGAAAAGGATCCCCAATCGTTCGAAATGTCCCACCATTTAGATACGCCCCTTGCGCACGAGAAAGGCCAACTCTTGATCGACGACCTGTACGTTTTTGCCGGGGACCGAAGCACCGTTTTCGTGATGGACGTCAACTCCAATATCACGGAACCCAACGTGCAACGAGGGTTCCACCCGAAAGGGCGCTATGAGGTCAAGTTACACTTCGACGGAGCCGACTTCGAAACGCTGACGTACCGGTTTTCCTTCGGCGAGCTGGGCTCGGACGGACACCAGGCCATGCATCTGCATTTTCTCAGCGGCGGGGATGCTCGCGACGACTCCGCCACCGGGGAACCTCTGCTCGAGGGCCGCACCGGTGAGATGGTGAGCGGGCCCGGCACGCGGCTCTGGGCGGGCCGCATCCACGATTCGTTCTACATCGACCTAGCGCTACTTGGCATGGTCAACTCGGCGGTGAGAAACGGGACCGCACTCGACCTTTCGAAGTGGCGCCCGGCCGAAGCAGTCAACAGCTTCGCCGGGACGACCGTCGAATCCATCGTGATGGAGGTCTCCCACCAGCACCCACAACTGCGACCCGGCGCCCGGATCGGCGTCTGGGGCGCCACGAAGTTTCC
>JASHQN010000098.1 GCA_030039135.1 Thermoplasmata archaeon
GTTCCTCGGGGCGCTGCTCGGGGCCGACGTCGGCGCAAGTTCGTACGTACTCGGGATCTCGGTCTACGAGGGGATCCTCTTCTTCCACCTGGTGAACGCGCTCGCGATCATCACGCAGGCGGCCGCGGTCGCGATCGCCTACGACATGTGGGAGGACCGGGAGTTCGAGAAGGAGTCCGAGGCCGGAGCGATCCCGAGGGCGCGGGCGGTCTAGGGGGCTGGCGGGGGCGCCCGGACGAGGAGAGTGAGGAGTTCCGCAGCGAGCCCGCGAGGGGCGGGCCGCGGGACACGGGCGGCGACCGCCCGACGCACGCGACGCGTGACCTCCTCCCGCCGGCCACCTCCGTTGACGAGACGGTAGCGCGCGCCGAGCGTCGGCGCGACCCACCGCTCGAAATCCTGTCGCTCGAACCGCCCCGCAGCCTCGTGGCGGGCGGCGAGGGCGGGCGGGTGCCCGCGAGGATCGGCCGCGATACGCCGCCGGCGCGTTCGCTCGTTGGTGTCGAGGTAGATCGTGAGGTCCGGCACGCCCCATCGCCGGTCCCGAAGAAGGGCTCGTGCGGTCCGATCCAGCGGACCGAGGATCGACGCCGGGGCGAGGCCGAGGGCGACGAGCGCGCGCGAGTAGGTGATCGGGCCGAAAAATCCGGTGTCGGTGAACACGATCCGACCTCGGTGCGCTGCCGTGCGGGCCTCGGCAAAGCGTCGCGCCTCTTCTCCGAGAAGGCGCCGTTCGAGACCGAGGAGCGACCGCGCCGAGCGGATCTCGAGGGAGGGGGTCGGGCGCAGGCGGCGGTAGGCCTCGGGAAGGACGACGCCGCCGAGCGCCCGTGCAGCGAAGCGGGTGGCCGTGGTCTTGCCGCTCCCCGAGGGTCCCTCGATCGCGACGATCGCGCCTCTCGCGGTCGGCCGGGCCCGCATCGTCGTCGCCACCGCGACGCGCGGCTTACGTTCTCGCGCCGGCCGTGGCCCCCTCTTTAATCGCCTCGGCGGCTCCCGGGCCCGTGGACGAGGTCTCCGGCACGATCCCGCCGTCCCATCGGTTCGCGGCGCGCGTCCTCGAGTGGGACCGATTCCTCGAGATCGCTCGAGAGATCGAGCGCACCGATAGCGATCCCGAAGGCGTCGGCATCATGACCCGGAAGGCCCGGATCTTCCCGGTCCGGCTCGACGGCGTCTCGCTCAAGGCATCCCCCCTGTTGAAGCAGGAGCTTCTCTCGGTCGGCGGTGACGCGGCTCACGCCCGCGGCATCGCGGATCATTCCGTGGCGTCGAGCCCGGTCGTGCTGCTCGCGACGTGGGGTCAGTACCGTCGGCTGCTCCCAAAGCTCCAGCGCCAGCCGTTCCGCCTCGCCGAGATCGCCGAAGAGGTCGACCGCGCACTGCGAGCGTACGTCGCGAGCGGATCCCGGACGATCGCGGGGCCCCACCACCGGTTCACGGTCGGCGACCGGCCCCGCGTGATGGGGGTCGTCAACGTCACACCGGACTCCTTCTCGGACGGCGGGAAGTTCCTTCAACCGGCGGCCGCAGCCGCCCTTGCCACGCGCCTCGCCGAGGAGGGGGCGAGCGTCGTCGACGTCGGCGGAGAGTCGACGCGGCCGGGAGCGACCCCGGTCTCGCCCGACGCGGAATGGGCACGGATCGGTCCGGTCCTCGAAGCGCTCCGGGGGACGCTCTCGGTGCCGATCTCGGTCGACACCCGCCATCCCGAGGTCGCCGCGAAGGCGGTCGAGGCGGGGGCCGACCTCGTCAACGATGTCGAGGGGCTGCGCTCGCCCGAGATGCGCCGCGTCGTGGCGCGCTCGGAGGCCGCCGCGATCGCGATGCACATGCGCGGGACCCCCGAGACGATGCAGACGAACCTGGAGTACGCCGACCTGCGCTCCGAAGTCTATCGCGCGCTCGCCGACGCGACCGACGACGCGATCCGATCCGGGATTCCGGCGGAGCGGCTCCTCATCGACCCGGGGCTCGGGTTCGGGAAGTCGGCGACCCAGAGCCTCGAGCTCCTCGTCCACGCCGGGGAGCTACGGAGCCTGGGCTACCCGGTCGTGATCGGGGCGTCGCGGAAGTCGTTCCTGGGGGCCGCCCTCGAGGGGGTCTCGCGCGACGATCGGCTCGAAGCGGGCCTCGCCGCGGCCGTGATCGCCGCCGAGCGTGGGGTCGCCCTCGTGCGAACCCACGACGTGGGACCGACCGTACGAGCGCTCGCGGTCGTCGCAACGGCCGAGCGGGAGGCGGCCCGTCCCCCGTCGACCCGCGCTCCGCTCGTCACCGACGGGCCGGACGATTGAAGCGCTAGTCGAGGGGGGAACCGTCGTCCGCGACGTCGACCTCGAGCACGAGGGAGCCCAAGTAATCGCAGTCGAGGCAGTGGTAGACCTGGCCTAGGATCATCCCCGCGCTGAGCACGATCCGGGTCGAACCGCAGGTCGGGCAGCGCAGGATCCGGTTACGGGGACTCCGGCGACGAACCATCGTCCTCCTCGTCATCGGGCTCGATCGGAGGCCCGGGCTCGGGAGGCGAATCGGGGAGGTCGTCCGGGGTCGGGACCTCCGCGGTCGGATCGGAAGGCTCGGCGCGGTCGGACTCGCTCGTGCTGTCGCCGCCGCTCTCCTCCACGCCGGCCTCGATGATGGCCGCGTCCCGGACCTCGTCGCCCTCGTCAAGGCGGATCACCCGGACCCCCAGGGTGTTCCGCCCCTGCGAGCGGATCCCCTTCACCGCCGTGCGGATCGTGATCCCGTTCTTCGTCGTGACGAGGAGCTCGGACGCCTCGGTCGTGGGCAGGACGGCCACGACCGTCCCGTTCCGGCCGCCCGTGCGGATCGTCCGGACGCCCTTCGCGCCGCGTTTCGTGCGGCGGTACTCCTCGGTCGGGCTTCGTTTGCCGTAGCCGGTCGACGTGAGCGACAGCAGAGTGGGAAAGCTCGGGTTCACCGGCGCCATCGCGACGACCACGTCGTCGCGCCCGCCCGAGAGGCGCACGCCGATGACGCCGTAGGTCGCGCGGCCCATCGGTCGCACCTCGGAGATCGGGAACCGGACGAGCTGGCCACGCGCCGTCGCGAGCAGAATCTCGGTCGCCTCGTCGTCCAAGTGCGCGACCCCGACCAGTTCGTCGCCCTCCTCGAGGTTGATCGCCTGGATGCCGTTCGTGCGGATGTTCTGGAACTGGTCGAGCGTCGTCCGCTTGACCGTGCCCCTCCGCGTGGCGAAGAACAGCGATCCCGATGCGGTGACGTCGTGGATGGGCAGGAGCGTCTGGACGCGCTCGCCCGACTTGAGCCGGGGGAGAAGGTTGACGATCGCCTTGCCCTTGGAGTGGCGGCTACCCTCGGGCAGCTCGTACGCCATCAGCTGGTAGACCCGTCCCTGGTTCGTGAAGAACAGCACGTCGTCGTGCGTCCGCGTGACGAACGTGCGGATGACGTAGTCCTCCTCCTTGGTCTCCATGCGGATGAGGCCACGGCCGCCGCGGCGCTGGCGACGGTACTGGTCGAGCGGGAGGCGCTTCACGTAGCCGTCCCGCGTGACGAGGACGACCACGTCGGTGTCGGGGATCAGGTCTTCGAGCGTGCGTTCGGTGAACGCGGGCACGATCGTCGTGCGCCGCGCGTCGCCGAGCCGGGTCTTGAGGTCGGTGAGCTCGTCGGCGATGAGCCGGTCGAGCCGCACCGGGGAGGCGAGGATCTCGCGCAAGGTCTGGGCGAGCGCCTCCTTCTCCGCCTTCTCCTGCTCGACCGCTTCGCGCTCGAGCGCGGTGAGGCGGGCGAGCCGCATGTCGAGGATCGCCTTCGCCTGCTCGCTCGAGAGGAGGAACTTGCCCATCAGGCTCGCCTCGGCCGCCGCCACGTCCCGCGAGCGTCGGATGATCCGGATCACTTCGTCGATGTGATCGATCGCGGTGAGGAACCCCTCGAGGAGATGGAGGCGCTCCTCGGTCTTGCGGAGGTCGAACCTCGTGCGTCGAGTGAGGACGTGCCGACGGTGATCGAGGTGGAGGACGAGGAGGTCCTTGACGGGGACCACGCGCGGCCGGCCATCGACGAGACAGAGGTTGATCACGCCGAAGCTCGTCTCGAGCGGGGTGTGCTCGTAGAGCCGGTTGAGAACGATCTCCGCTGGGGCGTCGCGCCGCATCTCGAGGACGATGCTCGTGCCGTGGCGGTCGGACTCGTCGCGCAGGTCGGTGATGCCGTCGATCCGCTTCGTCTTGACGAGGTCGGCGATGAGCTCCAGGAGGGCGGTCTTGTTGATCTCGTAGGGGATTTCGGTGATGACGATCTCGTCGCGTCCGTCGCGCTCCCGCACCTCGGCGCGGCCGCGCAGATGGAGCGTCCCACGTCCGGTCTCGTAGGCCTCGCGGATCCCTTCGGTCGAGAGGAACCCTCCCGTGGGGAAGTCCGGTCCGGGAAGCAGCTTCAGGATCTCGTCGAGGCCCGCGTCCGGTCGCGCGAGGAGCAGCAGAAGGGCGTCGACGGTCTCCGACAGATTGTGCGGAGGCATGTTGGTCGCCATGCCGACCGCGATCCCGGCCGACCCGTTCACGAGCAGGTTCGGCGCCTTGGACGGGACGTCGAGGGGCTCCTTGAGCGTCCCGTCGAAGTTGTCCATCCAATCGACGGTCTCCCTCTCGATGTCGAGGAGGAGCTCCTCGGCGAACGCGCTCAGTCGGGCCTCGGTGTACCGCATCGCGGCGGGCGCGTCCCCATCGATCGAGCCGAAGTTCCCCTGTCCGTCGATGAGCGGGTACCGCAGGCTGAACGGCTGGGCCATCCGGACGAGCGCGTCGTAGACCGCGATGTCGCCGTGGGGGTGGTACTTGCCGAGGACGTCGCCGACCGTGCGCGCGCTCTTGCGGAACGGCCGATCGTGGGTCGCGCCGGATTCCCACATCGACCAGAGGATCCGGCGTTGGACGGGCTTGAGGCCGTTGCGGCCGTCGGGCAGGGCGCGCCCGACGATGACGCTCATCGCGTAATCGATGTACGACGTGTGCATCTCCCGCTCGAGCGGGCGATCGTGGACCCGGTCGACCGGGATCGGCGGGACCGCTTCGGGGACTTCGCTCATCGGGCCTCGGCGCGCGGCGCGAGCTGCGCCGCGAGAAGGCGGTCCGCCTCGGAGAGGAACCGTTCCCAAGAACCCCGCGGGATCGTGGCCCCGCTCGCGATCCGGTGGCCGCCGCCCTCTCCCCCCACGACCCCCGCCGCGCCCCGGCAGACGTTCGCGAGATCGAGGCCACGTTGCACGAGGTCGCGAGTGCCGCGCGCGCTGACCTTCGTTCCCTCGGAGACGACGAACACCGGCCGGTGCGGGTCCAGAAGGTAGAGGATCGCCATGCCGGCCTGCGTGCCCGCGAGCGTGGTGTCGGGGCTCTCGAACCACTGGAGGAAGTTCATCGCATTTACACCCTCGGCCTCGAGGCGAAGAAGGCCGTTCAGAATCCCCTTCCTCCAGCCGTCCTCGGCCGCCCGCGCGCGCGCGGCCGCCCCGGCGTCCCCGAGGGCGAAGGCGACGCCGACCCCGGGCGTCTTCGCGCGACCCGTCGCGCTCTGCAGGTTGGAGACCTCCTCCGCGTCGAGGCCGAGAGAGGGGATGATCCAGCGGTCCTGTCCCACGACCTCGAGCGCCTCGGGCGTGGCCCCTCCCGAGCGGAGCCGATCGCGCACGGCCCCGACGAGGCGCGCGCTCTCGTCGGGGGTGAGCGTCGACGGGGGTCGGGCCGGATCGATGCCGAGACCTTCCAGGAACCGCCCCACCTCGGTCGGGCGACCCGAGAGCCCCGGGACGAACGGGTCGATGCTCGCGGTGAGCGCCGCGCCCATCGTGGGACCGAAGAGCGGGAGTCCCGGCCGCCGTAGGACGAGCGAGCGGCGCACCGCCTCGTCGACGAGCACGGCGTTGAGGCCGCGGAACCCTCCGACGTGCTGGCGGTCGCCGATCGCTCCCGAGAGCCCCCACGGCGCATTGTCCCAATTGAGCGGGTCGAGGAAGATCGTGAAGAGCCAGGTGAGGGTGGCGGCGCACATCTCGGACATGCCGTCGACCCCCCAGTCGAGGGGATTGACGAACGCGACGTGGTCGGGCACGGCCGGAGGGGTCGGGACTCCCGGGTACTGGTGGTGGTCGAGCACCACGACCGGGTACGGATGCGGAGCGTAGAGGTCGGCCCAGGTTGCTCCGGTGTCGACAACGAGGATCGGGCCAGCGGTCGCTCGTACCAGTTCGGCCATGCGGTCCCGTTCGACCCCGGAGAGCGCAGTGGCCTGGGCCGGGTAGCCGAGTCGAGCGAGCGCGCGCAGGGCGGACGAGGCGCTCGCGATGCCGTCGGCGTCGTAGTGGTAGATGACCCGCCAGCGCGCCCGGTGGCCGAGCAGGAGACCCCGGGCCCGCTCGAACTCGTGGCGGTAGGCCGGGTCGGCGACGAATCCGTCCGGACCCGGAGGCATCACTCGACCTGGAGCGCCGCCCCCGCGGCCGAGTACCGCCAGTTCTCCGGAAGGCGGTGGCGGCGACGGTAGTAGCGGGCCAGGCGACGGATCCGCGATTCCATCAGGTTCAGGCCCCGGCGGTTCGCGAGGTCCTTAGGGTGGCTCTGCAGGTGGCGCTGCAAGTGCACGACGCGCTTGAGCAGGGCCTGAAGGTCGTCGGGGATCTCGGGAGCGACGCCGTGCTCGCGGAGCAGGACGACCAGACGTTGGCCGGTCACGGCACGGGTGAGGGGGACGCCGTAGGAGTCGCGGAGCGTCTGGCCCACCAGGGCGGGCCCCATTCCACCCTTGGCGAGCTGGACGGCTTGGGCGACGACTTCCTCCGTGGTGGTGGTGACCCACTCCGGTTTCGTCAGCGGGTAGGGCCGGTGCGAGCCGGCTCGGCCCTTGTTGCCGGAGTGGATTCTCGACACGGGAGGACGCCCACGTGGGATGGCTACTTAACCGTTGTAGCGGGCGCGGCGGACTCAGGCGATTCGGTCGCTCTTCTCCTGGGCTTCCACGAGGAACTGCTTACCGGCGCTGGAGATCCGGTACCGAGCGCGAGGGGCCGCACGGGAATGTCCCGCGGCGGCGTAGTTCCCTGCGGCCTCGGCCTCCACCAAGCGGTTCCGCACGAGGAGGCCGAGGGCCAGGGGGATCTTGACGAGGTCCTGCTCGACCGCCCAGAATTTCGCTAGGAGCCGTTCGAGGTCCGCGAGCTCGAGCACCTGCTCCCGGGGCTTGCCCTCGTTCTGCGACTCGGCGCGGTTGAGCTGTTGCAGGATCGCGACCAGCGTGGCCCGGACCGGGTCGGGGGCGTCCCGTGACGGCATCCCCGATTACTACGCGGGGTCCTTCTACTTAAAACGGCTCGGCCTCTCTGAGCGCATCCGTCCGGCACACGCTCTTAGACCGGAACGCGACGTACGGGCGTCCTCGATCTCCGGGCCGGTCGGTGCAGCCCGGCTCCGTCAGACCCGGTTGACCCGCTCGATCTCCTTCAGGAGGAGGCGCTTCCCGTCGAGCGTGATCGTGAACCGCTCGCTGACGACGCGGCCGCGGTCCCACGCGTACTCGGGGTCGGTGAGCGTGCGCGCGAGCCCGTTCGCGACGAGGACCGAGAGCGTGCGATCGACGTCGACGAGCGTCGTCGCGGGGAACCCGACCTTCCCCAGCATGTGCCAGAGCTCCTCTTTCTCGAACCCCTCGACGCTCCCGCCCTCTTCCTCCGCGCGGTTGAGCAGCTTCAGTACCTCGACCATCTCGAGGTGCAGCTCCCGGGCCTGAGCCTCCGGCGCTTCGATCACGGTGCGGAGTGCGCGGCTTCCCCCACTTGAAAATATCCTTTCACCCGAACGCTCCGCCCGAGCAGCGTCCTTTTAGACCGGGGGCGCAGGTACCGTACCGCCGATGACCTGCACCTGCCGCAACCCGGCCCGTTGCCCGGTCTGTAACCAGCCGGTCCGCGTGCCGCTCTCGAACCTCGAGAACCAGGCCGGCGGCGCGATCCTCGTCGAGCGGTTCGCCCGGCGCGACTCCTCGTCGTCGCGCGAGGGCCTGCGCCGGCTCATCGAGGGCTGGGCGACGTGTCCGTCGTGCGGCCACTCGATCCATCACGAGCATTCCCGCTCGTGCGTCGCCGAGGCGCTCACCGCCGCGGGGGTCCCGCTCTCCGAACGAGAGTCGATCTTGGCGAAGATCACGTTCCCCGAAGGTTGACCGGTCGACCATGCCGGCGCCCGAGGAGTTCGTCGTCACCCCGTACGAGGTCAAGGGCAAGATCGACTACGACCGTCTGCGGGAGCTGTTCGGCACCCAGGGGCTCACGCCGGAGCTCCTCGCCCGGCTCCACCGTCTCGCCGGGGGCGAGCTTCCTCCGCTCCTGACCCGGGGGATCTATTACTCGCACCGCGACCTCGGGCCCCTGCTCGACGCCTACGAGAACGGCCGGCCGTTCTTCGTGTACTCCGGCCGGGGTCCGAGCGGCCCGCTCCACACCTCGCATCTGATCCAGTTCGATATCTGCGCGTGGTTCCACCGCCGTCTCGGGGTGCCGATGTACATCCAGATCACGGACGACGAGAAGTTCTGGGCCCGCTCGGGCCTGACGCGTGAGGAGACGGCCCGCTGGGGTCTCGAGAACCTGTACGACATCCTCGCGCTCGGATTTGACCCGAAGCGGACGCACGTGTTCTTCGATTCCCGGTCGATCGCCGCGATGTACCCGCTCGCGATCCGTGTCGCCCGGAAGATCACGTTCTCGAACGTGAAGGCGGTGTTCGGGTTCGAGGGGAGCACGAACATCGGTCTCGTCTTCTATACCGCGCTTCAGTCGGTCCCTGCCTTCTGGCCGTCGTGGGCCGAAGGTCGGGCGGTCCCGTGCCTGATCCCCTGCGGTATCGACCAGGATCCGCACTTCCGTCTCACCCGCGATATCGCGGAGGGTCTCGGGTACCCGAAGCCGGCGCTCCTCCACTCGAAGATGGTGATGGGGCTCCTCGGAGAGGGAGTGATGTCGACGACCGGGAATCGGGCGGACGACGCGCTCTTCCTCAACGACCCCCCGAAGGTCGTCGAGCGCAAGATACGGGCCGCCTTCACGGGGGGACGCGCGACCGTCGAGGAACAGCGCCGCCTCGGCGCGACGCCCGAGGTCTGCTCGGTCTGGACGCTCTGGCGCACGCGATTCGCGCCCGCGGAAGCGGAGTTCGAGGAAATCACCCGGACGTGCCGATCCGGCGAGCTCCTCTGCGGGGACTGTAAGGCACGGCTGATCGAGCGGGTCCACGGGTTCTACGCGCAGCACGCCGAGGCCCGCGAGAAGGTCAAGGACTGGGCCGAGTCGACGATCGTGACCGTAGCGCCGAAGCCGCTGTAGACCGGTCCGCCGGCTCAGCGGACCTCGGGCCGGCGCGATCCCGACCGCGGCCGCCGCGCCTCCGGCCCTTCGGGCGGCGTCGGGGCGGCCGGAGCGCCCGCGATCGGTGCGGGGGCTCCCGCGCCCTCGACGGCGGTGAGTAGTTTCAGCATCGGACGGAAGAGCGAGCGCGACGCGCGCGCCGGGTCGAGCGTGTAGGCCCGATCGTATGCCGCGACCGCTTCCTCCTCCTCGCCGAGAGTGAGTAACGAGAGCGCGAGGTCCAGCCAGCTCTTCGCTTCCCGCGAGCCCTCGCGCTCGCCGGTCTCCTCGAGATGGTCGTCGCCCGCGGCCGGAGGGGCGGCCGGGGGCAAGGCTCCCCCGCTCGGTTCGTCGCGGGAGAGGACGAGCGCCCGCTCGAACGCCGCGGCCGCGCCCGGTTCGTCACCGGACTCGGCGAGAGCGACGCCGAGCCGGTGCCAGGCGATGAGATCGTCCGGGGCGAGGGCTGCGGCCCTCCGATAGGCGAGCGCGGCGGATGCCCATTCTTCGCGCATCCCGCGAGCGACCCCGAGGTGGAACCATGCCTCAGCGTGGGCGGGGGCGAGGCCCACGGCGCGCGAGAGGGCTCCCTCCGCCTCGCGCGCCCGCCCGAGGTGGGTCAGGCAGATCCCGAAGTAGGCCCAGGCGTTGGCGTCGGACGCCTCGTCGCGGACGACGTCGCGGAACGCTCGCTCGGCGAGGTCGTACTCGCCCCGCAGGAAGTGATGGACGCCGAGATCGAAGCGCTGGCTCACGGCGGGCTACCGCCCGCCTCACCTGATGGCAGAGAGAAATACCTGCCGCCCGAGGGGTAAGGGCCGGACCGAGCCGTGAACGAGCCCGGCCGTGCGTCACCCTCGCGCGGTGTCGTCGGCTTTATATCCACCGCCCGGTCTCGATAGCCTAGAGGAATTCGCGAGCCGAGCCCGAATCGAGCGTCCCGCCCGTCCTAGTTACGACGAGTGTTCGCGCGAGTAGTGTTGAGCCACGATTTCCCAACGCGAAACGCGAACCAAGACCAGAAGGCGAAGAAGCGATGGTAGACAAACCCCTGACGAAAGTGCGAGACCTGACGCCGAACTCGAAGCAAGTGAACGTGCTCTCCAAGGTGCTGAGCGTGGGCGAGCCGAAAGAGGTCATGGGCAAGTTCGGCGACCCCCGCAAGGTGTGCGAGGCCGTCGTCGGCGACGACTCGGCGGTCATCACCCTCTCCCTGTGGAACGAGCAGATCGGAACGATCGCGAAGGACGAAGTGATCCTGGTGGACAACGGCTACGTGTCGCTCGTCCGCGGGCACATGCGTCTCAACGTCGGTCGCTACGGCAACCTCTCGAAGTCGACCGAGGCGATCGGCGAGGTCAACTCGAGCCTCGACATGAGCCAGCAGGAATTCGAGAGCGAGCGCCGGTCGTACGGCGGCGGCTTCCGTGACCGCGGAAGCGGCGGGTACGGCGGCCGGTATTCCGGCGGCGGCGGCGGTAGCGGCGGGAGCCGAGAGCGCTCCGACAGCTACAAGCGCTACTAGCCCGGCCCTTCCCGACCCGTTCCCGAACCCGTTCCCCCGCCCCGGAAGAGGGCGGGGCGCTTTCGTTCCCGCGCCGCATCCGATTAATAGGGCGTCCCGCTCCGGCCGTCCACCGATGGCCGACGACCTCCACGAGCTGACGCTCTACGTACAGTCGAAAAAGGCGGTCACGACGTTCTACCGCCCCTCGCCGAGCCCGGTCCCGGGCTTCGGCCCCGCCCCGGGCGTCGAGGGATCGGTGCCGGCGACCGGGACGGAGTACTCTACGCGCGGCGACGAGAGCGTGTACTTCCTCTCCGACGACCAGGCCCGATGCGTCGCCCACGCGGAGGAGGTCGCCAGCCGCCGCGGCTACCATGTCAAGGTCATCGACGTCGAGCGGAGCGGACGGGTCGAGCGGCTCATCGCCGAGCACCTGCGCGGCGTGCAGACGTTTCCCGTACTGATCTCGCCGATGGGGTTCCGGCTCGAAGGGGCCGAGAGCTTCAGCGACGAGAGCCTCGCCGAGCTCATGCCGACCGAGCTCAAGAGCGCCCGAGCGTTCAGTTACCTCAAGGTCAAGGGCGGCGATCTCGACCGGATCCGGACCCAGCTCCAGACGATGGCCGAGGTCAAGGAGGTCCATCTCCTGACGGGCGACTGGGACCTGCTCGTCGTCCTCGACTTCCCTCCGTCATCGGGCTCGAAGCGTCGGGTGCTCGATTTCGTTACCGAGCGGGTCCGGGGGATCCCCGAGGTCATTGACACCTCGACGGTCGTGCCCGAGTATTCGGTGACCAAGTTCCCCATCCCCTAGCGACGGGCCACACGGGCGGGGTCAGAACCGAGCCGGCCGATCGTCGTCCCGTCACCGCCGGCGGGGCCGTCGCCGCCGGCCCGGCACGACGGGGAGCTGCGGGGACTCGGCGTGCGGACCCGGGCCCGGCTCGCGCGAACCGTAGAGGGGCTCGACGGTGAGCGGGTGGTCCTCGAGCCAGGCGACCCCTTCGACGTAGGCCGCGAACGCCTCGAGGCTCGTGAAGAGCGGAATGCCAAGTTCGACCGCGCGACGTCGGAGGACGTATTCGTCCTCGAGCATCTGCTCGAACTTCTCCTGGGTGAGCGATAGCGGCACGTTGAGCAGGAGGTCGATCTCCCCCCGGTCGAGCGCCTCCACGACGTTCGGGTGGCGGTCGGGCTCGCTCACCTTGTGCAGGATATGGACCCCGCGGAGTCCGCGGGCGGCCAGGAACGCCCCGGTATCCTCCGTCGCCGCAAGACGGAGACCGAGCGCGCGCAACCGAAGCGCGATCGGAAGGAGCTGTTCCTTCAGCGTGGGGCCCCCGACCGAGAGGAACGCCGTCCCGCGTCGCGGGACGAGGCGGACCCCGGTCGCGACGAGAGCCTTGACGAGCGCGTCGGAGAACGTCGGCCCGAAACAGGCGACCTCTCCCGTCGACTGCATCTCGACGCCCAGGAGGGGGTCCGAGCCCGCGAGCTGGAGGAACGAGAACTGGGGCACCTTGACGCCCCAGCGCCCCGGAGGGAGCGCGGCGAGGCCTTCCTGGGAGATCGGGCGACCGAGCATCGCGCGGGCCGCCTCGCGCAAGAGCGGGATGCCGGTCGCCTTCGTCAGGAACGGCAGCGATCGGCTCGCGCGCAGATTCAGCTCGATGATCTGGTAGGCCTCGTCCTTCACCAGGAACTGGACGTTGAACGGCCCCCGGATCGCGAGGGTGCGGGCGAGCCGACCGGCCGCGTCGAGCAGCGCGGACTGAACCGCCGCCGACGTGTGCCGGGGCGGCAGGCAGAACATCGCGTCCCCCGAGTGCACGCCCGCCCGTTCGACGTGCTCGAGGATACCGCCCACGAGGACCCTGGTCCCGTCGGAGATCCCGTCGAGCTCGACCTCGTCCGCCCCCTCGACGAACTTCGTGATCACGACCGGATGCTCGGGGGAGACGCGGGCGGCCATCGAGAGGAAGCGTCCCAGATCGGCGCGCCCGGCGATCACCCGCATCGCCTGACCGCTGAGGACGTAGGACGGCCGCACGAGCACCGGATAGCCGACCTCGTCCGCGAACGCCGCGGCCTCGTCGACCGTCGTGAACGCCCGCCACGCCGGCTGCGGGATCTTCAGGCGTTCGAGGAGGCGCGCGAACCGCGCACGATCCTCGGCGGTATCGATCGATTCGGCCGGGGTTCCGAGGATCGGGATCCCGCACATCGTCAGGAGAGGGGTCAGGTTCTGCGCGAGCTGGCTTCCGACGCACGTGACGACCCCGCGGAACGATTCGAAGTCGACGAGGTCGCGGACGCGCTCGAGCGTGATCTCCTCGAAGTAGAGCCGGTCGGACCGGTCGTAGTCGGTCGAGACGGTCTCGGGGTTCGAGTTCAGCAGGACGACCCCGAGCACCCCCTCCGCCTTGAGCCCGTCGACGAGGTTCATCGTCGACCAATCGAACTCGACGCTCGAACCGATGCGGTACGGCCCGGCGCCGATCACCAGGACCGAGCCGCTCGGCATCGGGCGGACGTCGTCCGCATCGGCGCGGTAGGTCACGTAGAGATAGTTCGTCCGGGCCGGCCACTCGCCCGCGAGCGTGTCGATCATGCGGACGCGGGGCCGGATCCCCTCCACGAGGCGGCGGTGCCGGACCTCCTCCTCGTCGAGATGCGCCCGCCGTCCGATCGCGCGGTCGGAGAAGCCGAGCTCCTTCGCGCGCCGAAGGAGCGGCGCCGGGGTCGAGCCGCCCGCGATCTCGGTCAGCGCACGGTCGGTTGCCTCGATCTCGGCGAGACAGTCGATGAACCACGGGTCGATCCACGACGCACGGCTGATCGTCGCCGGGTCGATCCCCGCCCGCAGGGCCTCGAGCACCCGGTAGAGGATCTCGGGCGTCGGTTCCGCGAGGTCGGCGAGGATCGCCGCCCGTTCCCGCACCTCGGACGGCGGGAGGAGGTCCGCCCGGGGATCCCCCATCCGGACCGCCTTCGAGATCGCCTCCGGGAACGACGCGCCGATGCCCATGACCTCCCCGACGGACTTCATCGCGGGCCCGAGACGGCGGTCGGCCCGCTCGAACTTGTCGAGGTCCCACCGCGGCAGCTTGACGACGACGTAGTCGAGCGCCGGCTCGAAGCACGCCGTCGTGACGCCGGTGATCCGGTTCTTGAGCTCGGGGAGGGTGTAGCCGAGCGCGAGCTTCGCCGCGACGTACGCGAGCGGGTAGCCGGTCGCCTTGCTGGCCAGCGCGCTCGATCGGGAGAGCCGCGCATTGATCTCGATCGCGTAGTACTCGTCGCTCGCCGGATCGAGGCAGAACTGGATGTTGCACTCCCCCACGATCCCGCACGCGGCGACCGCACGCATCGCGGCCTGGCGCAGCATCTGGTACTCGTAGTCGGTCAGCGTCTGGCTGGGGGCGATGACGATGTTGTCGCCGGTGTGGACCCGCATCCCGAGAACGTTCTCCATGTTGCAGACGGTGAGCACGTTCCCTCGTGCGTCGCGTACGACCTCGTATTCGAGCTGCTTGAACGCCCCGACGTACCGCTCGAGCAGCACCTGACCGACCGGGCTCGCTCGGAGGCCGCGCCCGACCACGTCGGCGAGCTCGTCGCGGCTGCGGGCGACCCCTCCGCCCTTTCCGCCGAGCGTGTAGGCGACGCGCACCATCACCGGGTACCCGAGCTCCTCCGCCGCGGCGGCGGCCGCCTCGAGGTCGTAGACCGCCCGGCTCGGCAGCGTCGGGACCCGGGCCCGCGCCATCGTCCGGACGAACTTCGCCCGATCTTCCGTGGCGCGGATCCCCGAGAGGGGGGTCCCCAGAACGCGGGTCCCGGACCGACGGAGAGCGCCGGAATCGGCGAGCTGAACACCGCAGTTGAGCGCGGTCTGGCCGCCGAACGAGAGCAGGATCCCCTCCGGTCGCTCGGCCTCGAGGATCGGGGCAACGAACTCGGGAACGAGCGGCTGGAAGTAGACCCGGCCGAGCTTCACCGGGTCGGTCTGGAGCGTCGCGATGTTCGGGTTGACGACGACGGCGTAGACCCCCTCCTCCTCGAGGGCCTTGAGGCACTGACTTCCCGAGTAGTCGAACTCTCCCGCCTCGCCGATCTTCAGCGCGCCGCTCCCCAGGAGAAGCGCCTTCGAGGGGACCGACGCGGTCATGCGCGCCGCCGCACCTTCTCGGCGAACCGGTCGAAGACGAACCCCGCCTCCTGGGGCCCCGGGTGCCCCTCGGGGTGACCCTGGAGCGCGAGGATGCGACCCGCCCGGTCGCGCAGCCCCTCGAGGGTGCGGTCGTCGGGGTTCGTGGCCCACGGATCGAGGCCGGTCCCCTGCAGGGAGGCGGGGTCCACGGCGTAGCCGTGGTTCTCGCTCACGATGAGCGCCCGACCGTCCGGGAACTCGATCGTCTTGTTCTGTCCTCGGTGGCCGTACTTGAGCTTGAACGTCGTCGCTCCCCGTGCCAGCGCGATCAACTGGTGGCCGAGACAGATACCGAGCGTCGGGAGCGAGCGGTTGGACGGTCGGCCGAGCTCCTCGATCGTCGCCGCAAGCTCGGCGGGGTCGCCCGGGCCGTTGCCGACGAGGAGTCCGGCGACCCGGCGGCCCTCCCACTTCGCGGGGACCTCGTGGTCGTAGGGCAGCCGAAGGACGCTCAGGCGTCGGTCGAGGAGCGCCCGGACGATGCTCGCCTTGATCCCGCAATCGAGCACCGCGACCAGCGGTCCGTGATCCCGAGCGATCAGCGTCGGACGCTTGGGCGCGACCTCCTCCATGAACGACTCCTCGCCATACTGAGGAGCCGAGCGTATCGCGCGCGCGAGCTCCTCGTCCGACGGCCGCCGTTCGGGCCGGCCCACGTCGACGACCCCTCGAACGACCCCTCGCGCGCGAAGATGTTCGGTGAGCCGCCGGGTATCGACGCCGCGGATCCCCGGCACCCCTTCTCCGAGGAGCCACGACTCGAGGCTACGTGCGCTCGACCAGTGCTCCGGCGCCGTCGTGCCCCGAACGACGACGGCCCGCGGCTGGACCTCCTCGCTCTCGAGAAGCGGAAGCCCGTCCGGGTCCCGTCCGTCGGCCGGCACCCCGTAGTTGCCGAGCAGCGGGTAGGTGAACGTGAGGATCTGCCCGCGGTACGACGGGTCCGTCAGCGACTCGGGGTAGCCGACCATGCCGGTCGTGAAGACGACCTCACCCACCCGGCGGGCCGCCGCACCGAACCCCTCGCCGTCGAACCGGGTGCCGTCCTCCAGAAACAGAGTCCCCCCGAGCGCGCTCGCCTCAGCGCGGACCGGCACGGGCGTGAGGAACCCGAAGAGAAGGAGGAGAGGGTTCGTCCTTAAGATTTGCCGTCGGCGAACGCGCGCGACGGGCGCCGCGGGGAGCGAAATCGGCCCGGGCCGACGAAGTAGCCCTGAAATTCCCGCGCCGAGTGGGACCTTCGATGCCGGGCTTTCCGCGGCTGCGTCCTTCCTACGACCTCGTGATCGTGGGCGGAGGGCACGCAGGTCTTCAGGCCGGACTCAAGGCCGCGCTCCTCGGCTACTCGGCGGCGATCGTCGATCGGGGGCCGAAGTACTCGCGGTCCTACTATGCGCCGAAGATGGACAACATCCCCGGTTTCCCGGAGGGGATCTCGGGACACCGCCTGCTCGACACGCAGATCGCGTCCGTCCGTCGGATGGAGGCCGCGGTCGATTACTTCACGCCGGCCACGGCGGCGGCGGTCGAGCGGATGGACAACGGCTTCTCCGTGACGTTCGAGTGGTTGAAACAGACCCACGTCGCGCGAGGACGCGCGCTCGTCCTCGCGATGGGGGTCGTGGACCGGATCCCCGAGGTCGCCGGCAAGATCGACCCGATCTTCCCGTGGGCCAACCAGGCGATCGTCGATTTCTGCATCCTCTGCGACGGCCACGAGCTCACGGGAAAGTCGGTGGGCGTCATCGGACACGACGCCTTCGCCGCGCGGACGGCGCTCGACCTCTGGCACTTCCGCCCGACGTCGGTGACCCTGCTGACCCACGGCCGTCCGTTGCTCGAGGGTGCCCCCGCGGACGAGCGCGCCGCGCTGTCCTCGGCGCTCGCCGAGCACGGCATCGACGCGGTCGAGCCCGAGATCGCGGGGTTCGACGAGCTTCGGGAGAAGCGCTTCGGCGTGAGGTTCGTGGACGGGAGCCACCGTGGCTTCGACCGCGGCTTCAGCGCGCTGGGCTGGTACGACATGCATCAGACGCTCCCGCGATCGCTCGGTTGCCGGTTCGACCCGGACGGCTACGTCGCGACGGACGAGGACTGCCGGGCGCTGGATGCGGTGACGGGAGCGCCGATTCCCGGGCTGTACTGCGTCGGCGACCAGCGCAGCGGCTGGAACCAGATCCCCGAGGCGTGGGCGACCGCCGAGCGGGCCGTGATCCACGCGTACGCGGAGTACCTGTAGGAGGGGCGCGACGCCGCTAGCCGGCGGGCGCGGGGCGTACCGGGCCGGCCACATCGAGATGCCGCGCGAGCTCGGCGAGGTCCTTCGCGACCGCGGAGGCTCCCGCCGCGAGGAACCGCTCTTCGGACACCGGCTCCGGGGCTTTCTCGGACGGGTCGGGCAGGATTCCGTAGAAGCGAATCCGAGCCCGGGTCGCGCATTCGGCGTCGATCAAGTGGTCGCCCACGAACAGTGCCCGCTCGTCGGGGATCCCCATCTCGCGCAGCAAGAGGTGAAGCGCCTCGGGAGACGGCTTCTGAGGGCCCGGGGAGCTGCGGCTCCGCAGGTAGGGGAAGTACCGGTCGAGCCCCGTGCGGGCGAGCGCGTTCCGAGCGAAGAACTCTGAGGCGCGGGTCAGCACGCCGAGGCGGAACCCTCGTTCGGTGAGCGCGCTCAACAGTGCGTCCGCCCCGGAGCGCGCGACGGTCCGGGGAAGCGCCTCGGCCTCGATCGCGTCGATCCGCTGCTGGTAGGTGGTCTCGAACCGGAAGATGTTGCCCTCGGGAGCGCCCGATCCCACGAGCTCGGCCCGGGCGTTCTCCACGATCCGGTGGATGGGCTCATCGGGGGAGAGGTGACCGGGAGTCACCCCGTACTGCTCGGCGATCCGGATCACCTCGTGTCGCATCCTACCGAAGTCGTGGTGCGAGAGCACGAGCGTGCCGTCGAGGTCGAAGACGACCCCGAGCGGCGGCTCGAGGAAGTGCGGCGCGGAATCGCGGGGCGGCATGTCCCCTCCTGCCGAGATGGCACCGGAAGGGCAGGTAAGGATTTGCCTCCAGCGGAACGAGGGGTCCGGGGACGCGTCAGGGCACCTCGTGGAACGCGAGACCGTACCACGTGGACCGCTCTCGGTCGTAGGTCGTGCCGCACTGATAGCAGAAGAAGATCCGGGCGGGAGGCTCCTTCGGTTCGAACTCCATCGCGTTCCCGCAGATCGGGCAACAGAGTTTCGTCTGGATCTCGGGAAGTCCGTGCCAGACGTCGCGTCGTCGGTCGTAGACCACGCCGTGATGGGCGCAGACGAACATCGGATACGCCACGGGCGCGCCGGTCGGCCCGGCCATCGCGCGGCCGCACACTGGACAGTACATCGCGGGTGACAGCGGCGTCCGGGCCGAAGAATCTGACGCTAGGCGACTTTGGTCTAAGCGCGGCTCCGTTCGAGCGTGACGACCGATTCTCGGAGGACGAACGAGCGCCGCTGTCCGCTGCGACGGGAGCGCGCGACGTCGACGGAAACGATCCGGTAGCCGGCCGACTCGGCGAGCCGGGCCGTGAGGAGGTCGCCCGGCACATAGGTCCCCGCGAGCAGCGAGTCCCCGACGACGAGGACGAACCGGCTTCCGGGCCTCAATGCGTCCCGGACCCGGCGGAGGACCTGGGCGAGATCCGAGAAGTACCGGTGCACGACGGCGTGCACGTCGTCCCGGCGGTAGGAGCCCTTCCGTTCGACGTTCGCGCGGATCCGGGGCAGGATCTCGTCGAGCCAAGGGTCGGGCGTGGCGACCACGTGACGGTAGCTGACGGTTTCCGCTCGCGGAAGGTTGTCGCAAGCGACCTGCGCGCTCCGTAGCGAGGCGAGGTCCCGGTACGAGCGCGCGTAGCCGAGCCAGGCGAGGTCGACCTTGTAGTTCATGACGTAGTCCATTCCGTTCACGTACGGCGGGCTCGTGATGGCGAGGTCGACCGAGCCGGCGGGCCAGACGGCCGTCCTCGCATCCTCCTCCCGAACGTTCGCCGGAGGGCCCCACAAGGCCCGGTGCCGCTGAAGCTCGGCGAGGTCCGTGGCCATCTCCCGGACGGCCGCGAGGAACCGCTCGGCAACCGGGATCTCCTGCCCGGATCGAGAGCGACCGTAGCCGAGGCAGGGAGACCGGTGGAGCCGGCTCGACGGGATGAGGATCCGGCCGAAGGCGAGCCTTAGCGCGTCCGGAACCGGACGGCCGCCCGCGGGCAAGGCGTCCCTGAGACGCGTAAGGTCGTCGAGCACCGTGGACGAGAACTGACGTCGGGTTTCCCGCAGGAACGGTAACGCCCCGGGGGTCCGGCTCCGCGCCGAGTCGACCGCACGCGCCGCCGCTCGTTCGAGCCGGCCCACCGGCAGATCGAAGCGGGTCTTCACCCGGGCCGCGAGGACCGCAGGGGCGAGGAGCTCGGTGCCCAGCGCCTCCGCGCCGGCCCGCCGAGCCTCCACGAGGGTCGTGCCGCTCCCGGCGAACGGATCGAGCACGCGCGCGCCGCGAGGGAGGTCCGCGGTCTCGACGATCCCGCGGACGAAGTCGGCGGAGTAACCCTGCACGTACGGCCACCACCGATGGACCGGCAGCGCTTCGTTGGACCGGAACGTGATCGGCCCCTGAATCCGCCCGAGGCGAACGCCGCTCTCCCGCTCGAAGCGCTCGACGTACGCGACGGGGTCGACGAAGTCGGGCCGCTCATCGAGCCGCTCGAAGTCCCGGAGGACGTAGAGGCCGCGGCCCATCCGCCGCACGGCCCCGGTTCGAGCGAGGCGCGAGAGCGCCGCCTCGATGTGATCCGGCGGGCGATCGAGACGGGTGGCCAGCTGGCGCACGGTCGCCCCGACGGGTCCGGACTCCCCGAGGGCCTCCTCTAGCTCCCCGGCGAACTCCACCATCGGGCCGCCCGGCACGAACCCGGAACTCGCCCACCCCTATTAGGACCGGTGCGGGGCTCTGGGGGCCGGGGCGCCGGCACCGGTTCCGCCCTTCCGTGACCAGCCTTTCCCCTGTAGCGACTCCTCGACCGTCGCGCGGAGCCGACGCCGACGCCGTCGAAGCTCGTCCCCCCACTCGGTCGAGACGGTGTCGGGGTCCAGTCCGTCGATGACGATGTCGAAGTCGTGCAGGCGGCCCAGCTCGCCCTGCAACCGCCGCACGACGGGAGGGAGCGGTACCGCGTGGACGGGGTCGACGCGGGTCTCCAGATCGTGGAGATGACGGAATCGGCGGATGCGGATCCGCAAGCGGTGCAATCGGTTGGCGCTCGGACGGCGCCGGGCCTTGCGCCGTGCGGTACGGATCCGATCCCATCCTCGCTGCTCCTCCTCGCCGAGCAGCGATCGGAGGACGGCGGGTCCGGTCGACCGCGGCGGGTGGCGGAGCACCCCGCGCAGTTCCTCGAACAGGTGAGCGTCCCGTTCGGAACGCAGGAACACTTTGAGCAGTTCGCGACCCGTACGGGCATCATCCCGGAGGCGAGCCCGCAGCCGCGCGACCCGGATCGCGTCCGCCGGCGGCGGCTTCGGCAGATGCGGGTCCTCGATCAAGGCGAGCATTACGTCCCGGTCCCGGACCTGGCCGACGAGGCGGGCGAGGCGTGCAAGCCGTCGGTCGAGCGGACGCAGGGTCGTGCGGTCGCGAGGGGACAGCAGTCGTTCCCACAAGGACAGCGCGTGCCGGAGCCGGCGCATGGCGCGATGGAGTGCGTGCAGGCTCTCGGGAGCGGGATGCGGCCGAAGGACGAGGTCGTCGATCGCACGCGTGACGTCCGTAAGAAGGCGCTCGATATGCCGCGCGAGGTTCGCAACGCCTACTGCCGGACGGGGGCGAGCTCGGGTTGCGGGGCGTGCCACGGACGGTGGGAGTGCCGGCGGACTTAGGGTTGGTGGGGGTGGGACCGCGCGCTTCGACCGCGGATTTCTATAGGGAGGGGGGCTGGGGGAGGCATGCAACGCCCTCGGGTCGCGACGCTCGCGCGCCCGAGCGATACGGTGCGGGTCCAACCGGACCGCACGATCGGGGTCATCGACCTCGGGTCGAACACGGCCCGCTTCGTCGCGTTTGAAGCATCCGCGTCCGGCTGTGTGCGGGCGATCTACGAGGCGAAGTCCGCGCCCCGGCTCGGCCTGAACCCGAGGCCCGACGGCCGTCTCTCGACGGAAGCGATCGAGCGAGGGGTGGCCGCGGTGGCGCGGTTCGCGCGGACGATCCGCGCCTTGGGGATCTCGCGAACCCTCGCCGTCGCGACCAGCGCGGTGCGCGACGCGCCTAACGGCGCGGAGTTCGTCCGCCAGGTCGAGCGGGCGACCGGGGTGCTCCTGAGGATCATCTCGGGCGCCGAGGAGGCGCGGTACGCCTATCTCGGCATCGCGGGCGCCTGGGAGCTCGACCACGATCTCATCTGTGACCTCGGCGGCGGCTCCCTGCAGCTCGCCGAGACCCGGGGCCAGCGGCTCCGGAATTCCGTGAGCGTTCCCCTCGGCGCTCTCCGGCTCTCGCAGCGATTCCTCGACCACGATCCCCCGAAGCGGAGGGAGATGGACGAACTGCGGCGGCACGTCCGCGAAACCCTCGTCTCGGTGCTCGACGCGTTCGGCGGGAAACGCTACCGGCTCTTCGGGATCGGCGGCACGGTCCGGTCCCTCGCTCGCGCGGCGATCGAGCTGCGCGAGTACCCGATCGAGCGCGTCCACGGCTACTCGCTCTGGGATCACGATCTCGAGGCGCTCGCGGAACTCCTGGGCGAGATGTCCGCGGCGAAGCGACGGTCGGTACCGGGGATCGGTTCGGATCGCGCGGACGTCGTGGTCGCTGGGCTCGTCGTCCTACGGGAGCTCATCCGCGCGACCGGAGCGGAGCGGATCCTCGTTTCCGGCACCGGCATCCGCGATGGGATCGCGCTCGAGGCGATCGGAGCCCCGCTGCCGGCGTCGGCCGAGGTCCTCGCCGAGCGGTCGGTCGAGGCGGCCGCCGAGTCGCTCGCCTTCGAGATCGATCACGGACGGGAGGTCGCCGACACCGCGCTCGCGCTCTTCGGCGTGCTGCGGTCGCGTTTCGATTGGGGCCGGAGCGACGCGCTGGCGCTACGCGTCGCCGGTTGGATGCACGATGCGGGCACGGCGATCGACTTCTGGCGACACGCCCACCACTCCGCCTACCTCATCCAGAACTACCCGATCCGGGGCCTCGACCAGCGCGAGGTGCTCCTCGCCTCGATCACCGCCTACCTGCACGATGGGGGCGACATCCCGTCCGAATGGAAGCGAGGGTTCCTGCCGATCCTTCAGAGCGAGGATCTCGATACCGCGCGTCGTCTGGGGGCGGTGCTCGGGGTGGCGACGCTGACCGTGGCGGGGCGGCCCCGATTCGCCTCGAGCGGCGGAGGGCGCTCCGTCACGGTGACGTTTTCTGCGGCCGATCGTACGATGCTCGAGGATCAGTGGGAAGACAAGGTCCGGAAAGGGATGGAGCGGGTCCTGGAGACGGAGGTGCGCTTCCGTGATAGCTGACCGCCCGAGCCCGACCCACGGCTTCCCGGGCCGGCTCTTCGTCTTCGAGGGGCTCGACGGCAGCGGCAAATCGACCCAGGCCGCGCTCCTCGGCAAGTGGCTCCAGGCGCGCGGCTACCGGGTGTTCTTCACCGAGTGGAACTCCTCGGAGCTCATCGCCGAGACGATCCGCCGGGGCAAGAAGAAGAACCTGCTGACTCCCACGACGTTCAGCCTCCTCCACGCGACGGACTTTGCCGATCGGTTCGAGCGCAAGATCCTTCCTCCCCTGCGGGCGGGGTATGTGGTCGTTTGCGACCGGTACGCCTACACCGCCTTCGTGCGGGACGCGGCCCGGGGCTGCGACCCGAACTGGGTCCGGAACATCTACTCGTTCGCCCCCCGGGCCGATTGCATCTTCTACTTCCGTGTCCCCGTTTCCGTGACCCTGAAACGCAAGATCGCCTCGCGGCTCAAGATCAACTACTACGAGGCCGGTATGGACCTCGGGCTTTCGGACGACCTCCACGAGAGCTACGAGAGGTTCCAGGGCCGCCTGAAGCGCGAGTACGACCGCATCTCCCGGCAGGACGACTTCGTCGTGATCGACTCCACCCGGCCGGTCGAGGCGATCCAGGCCGACCTGCGCAGTTACGTGGAGCCGATCCTCAAGGACTTCCCGACCGGAGAGAGGCTGCTGCACGATGAATAGAACGTACGGTACCCGCCTTCCCGGCCTCCCCGAGGGACCGCTCTCCGGGAAGCTCATCGTCATCGAAGGGGCCGACGGCTCCGGCCGATCGACCGAGGTGGAGATGCTGAAGGCCGCGCTCGAGGTCGACGGCCACGCGGTCATCGACACGGGCCTGCGGCGCTCGACGCTGGTCGCCGACGAGATCGACCGGGCGAAGCAGGGCCACACCCTCGGTGCGACGACCATGGCGCTCCTGTATGCCGCCGACTTCGCCGATCAGCTCGAGAACAAGATGGTGCCCGCCCTCTCCGCGGGCAGCACCGTCCTCGCGGATCGGTACGTCTACACGCTCATGGCCCGGGCGGTCGTCCGCGGCGCCTCCCGCGGCTGGGCCCGCGAGCTCTACGGCTTCGCGCTGCGGCCCGACCTCGTCATCTTCCTCGAGGCCCGACCTGAAATCCTCCTCCACCGCGCGATCTCGAAGTACGGCTCGCTCGACTACTGGGAATCCGGTATGGACCTTTCGCTCTCGCGCGACCTCTTCGAGAGCTTCTTCCTCTACCAGGCCCGCCTCTCGAACGAGTTCGCCTGGATCGCCGAGGAGTTCGGGTTCCATCGGGTCGATGCGAACCGCGCGCCCGAGATGGTGCACACCGACGTGCTCGCCCTCGTCGCGCCGCTCTACGCTCCGCGAGCGGTGAGGGCGCCGGGCGGTCCGAAGGTCAAGACCGCGCGGCCCGCGCCGCGAGCTGCTTCCGCGTGAGGAGCCAGAGGAGCCTCCCCGAGCCCGGACGGATCGCCGCCGGGAACTCGACACACGCGGCGCCACCCTTCGTCAACCTCGCGAGGGCGACCCCGTCCCCGGTGAGAGCGAGCCCGATGAGCTCGGCGAGCACCGGGTCGTGGCCCACCACGACGCCCTGCGCGCTCCCGTGAAGGCTGCGGGCGAGCCGGCCGAGGATCGCGTCGGCCGGGCCGCCGAGGTCGAGCTCCGGCCAGAGGGCGACGCGCCGGGGAGGGTCGAGTGCTCGCCCGATGAGCTCCGCGGTGCGTCGGGTCCGCAGGGCCGGGCCGGACGCGACGAACGAGGCTTTCCCGAGGAGCTCTCCGAGGGCGGCTGCGACCCGCCGTGTCTGGCGCGCCCCGTCTTCGCTCAGCGGGCGGAGCCGATCGTCCGGCCAGCGGGCGGGGTCGCGGACCTCGGCCGGTCCGTGGCGGACGACCACGACCCGCGCCTGATGCACCCGCTCCGGCATCGATGTCCCCCTGCCCGCCCGGCCCTCCCAAAACTCGTGCGGAGGGCAAAACGGGTTCGGCCGTCAGCGGGCGCGCGCCGGTAGCGTGTCGCCGGCCGCGGCGTCCGGGAACGTGACGGGGATCGCGCGGTCGAGCGCGACCTGCGCGATGTCCTGCGCGTAGGCGATCGTCCGTCCGATCGACTCGAGGATCCGGGCGACCGCGGCCGCGGTCGCCGGCGGCATCGTTCCGCCGCCGACGGCGGGCAGCAGCCGATCGGAGAGGGCTCGCCCCGACGCGAGGAGCGCCTCTCCGAGGTCGAGGAGGTCGTTCGCGGTCGCGTCGTCCGGAGTTCGCAGCACCCCTTCGAGGTGCGCCATCGCCTGACCGTGGAACTGGCGCAGGGACGTCACCGGTCCGTTTCCGTTCGGGAGCTCGCAGAGTCGGCGGCCCGCCTCGCCGATCACGGTCGCGTGGTCCGCGATCCGTTCGAGGCTGCGCGCTACGGTCCAGGGACCCAAGAGCGAGATCCCGAACCCATCGAGCCCGAGCCGGAGCGCGGCGAGGCGCTGGACGTACCACGCCTCCCGATCGATCTCGTCATCGCGCTGTTCCCAGTAACGGTCGTCGCCGAGCGGTAGGTGCGCCCAGCTCTCGACCGCCTCGCGGTGGAACTCGATGACGATCCGCCCCATCCGGCTCAGCCGTTGGGCGAGCGGTACGGGGCTATCGTAGGCGAGGTCTTTCAGCCGGAGCACTCCGAACTCGTCCCACACGATCTCGGGTTGGCGGGTCCGACGGCAGAACGTCCGGACGACCTCCCGGGTCCCGGGGGTGATCCGGGGCTGCTCCCGCACGACGAACTCACGCGCACCGCCGAGGTACGCACCGAGCAGTCGGCGGAAGAGATGCTCGGGAAGTTCGCCGCGGTGGACCGCGAGCCGGGCGACCGAAGGTTGCCCGAGGACGATCGCGCCAAACGGCGGCGCGACCCGGACGATTGGTCGCTCCGCCACCACGCTACGGGTTCTCGATCGAAACGGGTCGCGGGAATCTCCCGCACGGGCTTGTGGGCGCGGACCCTGCGTAGGTCCGTCCTCGCGGATGGGACGCGTCGCAGCGCGTCCGTCGGGTTTCCTCTTCATCGAGACGGACTAGGGCCATCTCAGAATATATAGAATTTCAATTTAGACTATATCCGCTTCCATAGATATAATGTGGGCGAGACGCCCCCCCGCCACTCGTCCCTCGAGGCGACGGCGGCCAATGAACGGCCGGGTCGCGGGGATCGAGCGCGCGTCCTACCTTCGCGATGGGCCGGGGCGGAATCGAACCGCCGATCTCCGCGTTGTAAGCGCGGCGTCATCACCCCTAGACCACCGGCCCCTCGCCCGAAGCAGGCGCCTTCTCGGACATGGGCATGTCGGTCGGAGCGCGGGCCCGGTGCCGCACGCGGACCGCGAGGCCGTGACGAAGCTCGGTCATCAGCGGTCCGGGGAGCGCGGCCTCCCCGACGCCCGCGAGGCCGCCGTTCTGCAGCAGGACGACGCTGTCGCCCGAACGGATCTCTCGATCGGCGGCGCGCACTCCGGGCGTGAACAGATCACCAGCCAGGGAGATCGTCGGATCGACCTCGACCGCGAGTGGGGGGAGGGGAAGGAGGCGCCGGGCCCCGGTGATCGTCAGGTGCAGAAGGCCTCGCTCTTCACGGACCGTGGCGAGGTCGTTACGCCCGTCCGTAAGGCGTTGGAACCAGGGCCGCCCCGCGAGCCGCACGGGGGCCGTGAGCAGGCGCCCGGCGGCGGGTCGGCCGAACTGGAAGCTCGCGAGCTCGCCCAGCTCCTCGCGCACGACGGCGAGCGGACCGCCGGGGACGGACGGCTCGGTCGCGAGAGCTTCGCCGACCGCCTCGCGAAGCGCCGCGAGGGCCCCTGCGGCAGTGGTCCGATCGTCGACGAGGGTCCACCGGACCCGCAGAGGGCCGGCGAGGGCCGCCCGGACGAACGCGTACTCCTGAGGATCGAGGTGGACCACGACCGAGCGGTAGCGACCGTACGTGAGCAGGTGCCGGATCCCCTCCAGCACGGCCTCGCGCTCGGGCTCGGTCCACTCCCCGGTCACGGGGATGTCGTAGTGCCGGGCCGGCGGTACGTCTTCGAGCTCGCGGGGGACGACGCCGATCGGCGAGCTGACCGAGACGAGGTGGAGCCGTTCGAGCCCGCGCAACCCGTCGAGGGCGTGCGCGAAGCGACGGTGAGAGCGCGAGGCACGGTAGGGCTTCGTCTTCGAGCAGGGGACGAGCAGGAGGACCGCCTTCGATGGCGGCGGCCGGTACCGCTCCCGCAGTCTTCCGCGGAACCGGACCATCTCGGGACGACGGTGAGCTTCCGCGATCGAGTAGTTGCGCACACCCTCGGCGGTTACGGGAGCCCGTTCTTCGAGCGCGGCGGCGAGGTCCCGGTCGGCGTAGCGGAGCATCTCCGCGAGCGCCGATTCGGCGGGGAGCCGCGACTCGACGAGCTCGCGCAGGCGACCGGCCCGCGCCGCGGCCCGGACTTCCGAAAGTGCACGACGGTACGCCGACCGGGTGTGGTCTTCGAGGCGGCCTGGCGGAAGGCTTCGGCAGGCGGGGCACTCGCAGAGCCGCTCCTCGCGAGCGACCGTAGGATCCATCCGACCTAGGGCCGGATCGAGGAACCGGCCCCCGGAGGCCTCGAGGAGCCCTTCGGTGGCGTCGACGAGGTCGATCCCGAGGTACGCGAGGAAGGCCAGGCGATGAGGAAGGGCAACGCGAGGCGCCCAGAGGAGCGGAGCCGCTCCGTACACGGCCCGCGCCTCGCCGACCGCGCGCACGAACGGTTCCCCTGCGTCCCAGAGCGCGCGAGCGTTCCCGAGGACGACCAGCTCCGGACGATCGGAGAAGGGGATCGGCGACGGCGGCGTCGCGAGCGGAGCGTGGACCAGGACCGTTCCGGGGCCCGCCGGGACTCCGGCGTCCGGGGCTCCCAGAATCTCCGGTGCAAGGATCGGCACCGCGAGCTCGAGCCGGCCCGTCCCGTCGGAGATCGTTATGCCTCGCGTTCCGGACGGGGCCGGTCGGCTCTCGATCGTTAGCTCGGGGGAGGCCGACCCCGGCCCGAGCGGCTCGATGAGTCCCGGCGTGCGGACGGTCAGCGGGCCGACGCTCGCTCGCCCGAGGAGCGCCAGCCCGTCCCAGCAGTCGACGGTTCTCCCCACGGTCGTCGGGTGCGCCTCGCCGCGGCTCAGTCCGTGGGCGTCGATCGCGCCCCCTTGCGTCGCGCCCGGGGCGATGGCGACGGAGGGAAGAACGCCTCCCACGTCCGCACGAGCGCCTCGCGCCGCTCCGCCCCGGCCTCGGAACGGCCCCGTCGTCCGATCAGGGGATCGTGGGTCTCTCGGACCTGTCGAAAGAACTCGGCCGGGTTCTCGCTCGCCTTCTCGAAGCCATAGAGGATGAGCTGCCGCAAAAAGCTCGATCGACCGCGCCAGCCGATCCGACGGCGGACGGCGGGATTGAGGTGACGCTTCGCGAGCCGCCAGACCTCGTTCGTCGTATGGTGGTCGCGGGCGGACAGGCCGATCATCACTTGCGGCATCTCGATCCCGCGACGTACGAAGTCGGTCGCTTTAATCCGTCGCCTCGGCGAAGGCCCGCGCGGGTCACGGGAGCACGAACGCCGGTCCGTACGGGACGAAGACGGCCACGAGGACTCCCACGAGATAGATCGCGCCGAGCGCGAAATGGCGTTGGAAGGGCACGCGCGCTGCGGTCGGCGCCCGAAGGATCGCACGGTCGGTGAGGGCCGCGAGGACGGCCATCGCCGCGAGCGCCACCCAGTACGCTACCGTGAGCCCGAGGGCGGCGCCGAAGAGGGCGAGGAGGACGAGCGCGATCCCGTGCAGCACGGGAACGAGCCGCGCCGAGCGCTCAGCGCCCAACCGAACCGGCAGCGAGAACAGGCCGAGCTCTCGATCGCTCGCGAGATCCCCGAGGCTGTGGACAGTCTCGAACGCGGTGCCCCAGGCCAGAAGACCGCCCACGGCGAGGAGCACGACCGGCGGGAGGGATCCCCGCACCGCGATGTACACCGCCGCGGGAGTGATCGCTTCGACCAGGCCAAGGAAGGCGGTCGTGAACGAGGTGACGCGCTTCGTGTAGCTGTAGCCGAGGACGAGCCCAAGCGCGACGGGCGCGAGCACGAAGGCGAGAGGGTTCAGGAAGTACGCCGCCGTCACGAAGATCGCCGCGTTGGCGACGGCGAACGTGACCGCGAACGCTCCCGACGATCGACCCGCGGCGAGCAGCCGGTCGCGCGTACGAGGGTTGCGCCGATCGAGCTCTCGATCGACCCAGCGGTTGAAGCTGTGGCCGGCGTTCCGCGCAGCCACGAACGCGATGACGACCAGAACGAGCGTGCGCAGGGACGGTACGCCGCTCGCGGCGAGGACGAGGAACGCGATCGCGAACGGCAGGTTGAGGCCGAGGTTCTGGATCTCGAGGAAACGGCCGAGCTCGGAGGCGGCCGGGCGGGTCGACGGCGTGACGTCGCTCACCGCGCGGCCCGGCCGAAGAGCCGGGCGAGCGCCGGGTCGTCCCGGATCGTCTGCTCAGCCCGGCGCGCCGCCTCCGGGTCGGATCGGATCTCTTCCGGCCAGGGTCGGGGAAAGCCGTCCTCCGGTCGCTTCCGCGTGGCGTCGATCCCGACCTTTCCGCCCAGGTTCGGCACAGGGTTCGAGATCGACAGTTGGTCGACCGGTCCCTCCACGAGCTCGAGGTCACGGGCAGGATCGGCTTGGAGGCCGACCCGATACAGGACCTCGGACAGATCGTGGACGTTCACGTCCTCGTCGACGACGATCAGGTACCGGACGAACATCAGCTGGCCGAGGCCCCAGAGCGCGTGCATCACCTTGCGCGGCTGGTCCGGGTACGACTTGCGGATCGCGACGATCCCGACGTTGATGAAGAGCCCTGGGATCGGCAGCTCCATGTCGACGATCTCGGGGAGCACGAGCCGGACGACGGGGAGGAAGATCCGCTCGACGGCCTTGCCGAGGATCGCATCCTCGGTCGGCGGCTTCCCCGTCACCGTCGTGAGGTAGACGGGGCGCTCGCGATGCGTCACCCGCGTCACGTGGAAGACCGGGAACGGCTCGGGCGCGGAGTAGTACCCGGTGTGGTCACCGAACGGCCCCTCGATTCGTCGCTCCTGCGGGTCGACGTATCCCTCGAGGACGATCTCGGCGTGGGCCGGAACCTCGAGCGGGATCGACCGGGCGGGGACCAGCTCGAGAGGCTCCTCCCGCAGGAAGCTTGCGAAGACGAAGTTCGAGATTCCCTCCGGCACCGGAGCAAGGCCGCTGAAGACCGTGACCGGGTCGGCGCCGATGACCGCGGCGACCGGCATCCGCTCTCCGCGGGACGCCCACTTCCGGTAGTTGTTCGCCCCGACCCGATGGATCTGGAAGTGCATCCCGAGCGTGTCGGGTCCATACTGCTGCAGGCGGTAGATGCCGGTATGCGCTTCGCCGGTGTCGGGGTCCGACGTGATCACGACCGGGAAGGTGATCGTCCGGCCCCCGTCCTTCGGCCAGCATTTCAGGATCGGCAGGCGGTCGAGGTCGACCGTTGGCTCCTCGACCTCCTGGCACGGGCCCGAGCGGACCCGTTTCGGGGCGAGCGACCGCAACGTGGACAGCGTCTCGATTGTCCCCGAGAGGTCCCGGATCGCGCCGAGCACCCCCGCGGGGGGTCGAAGGTGGACGAGCCGGCCGATCCGCTCCGCGACCGCGTCCAGGCTCGACGCGTCCAGCGCTTTCGCGACCCGTCGCGGCGAGCCGAGGAGGTTCGTCACGACCGGCATGGAGGCCCCGCGGACCGAGTCGAACCGGAGCGCGGGTCCGTCCGCGCGGAGCACCCGCTGCGTGATCTCGGTAATCTCGAGATCGGGATCGACCGGTCGAGCGACCCGCACGAGGTCGCCGTCGGACTCGAGGCGGTCCAGAAACTCCCCGAGGTCCCGGAACGTCACGGCGGCGGCCGAGTCTCCCGCCTTATTTAACGGACGGAGACACCGGGCAGTGGGTTCATATCGGAACCCCACCTCGAGGAGGCTGGATGCAGTCGCTCACGCTCGAGTTCCGGACCGACGACCTGGTCCTCCTGGGAATCATTCCCCACGGGTTGTTCGAGAAGTACGAAGAGGTCGAGTTGCTGGAAACCCTGCGCCTCGAGCAGGGGTGGCGGCTCCAGCTCCTGCGCGTCCGGCGGCGCGGTCCGCTGCGCACCGCGAGCGAGCTCGAGCGAGAGTCGCGGCGGATCCGCGCGCACTACGGTCTCGAAAGCTTCGAGCTGATCGAACGCCGACCCCGCACCCGGGACTACATTCTCCTCGTCCGGCAGCGCAACCCCGAGCGATTGCGCCGCCTCCTGTCGCTCGCCGGCGGAGAGATCGCCCCGACCGCCCCCTTCCGACTGAGTGCCGAGAAGGTCGTGGCGACGTTCCGGGGCGAGGAGCGCGCGCTGAGACGCGTGCTGCGTCGGCTGGACCAGGAGCAGTTCCCCTACCGCATCCTGCGGGCGTCCGGCCGCCCGTTCGCAGCGGACCGGGGCTCCGCGAGCCTGACGACGCTGCAGTCCCAATTGCTCGCCCGCGCCTGGGTGCTCGGGTACTACGCCGTGCCGCGTCGGATCACGCTGACACGTCTCGCCCGCCTCACCGGCCGCAGTCCTCCTGGCCTCGGCAAGGTCCTCCGACGGGCGGAGGGTCGCCTCGTCGCGCAGTGGCTCGCGGCGGAGGCCGCCGGGACCGATGGGGCCGAGGGGTGGGGGCCCGCGGGCCGAGAATCGTAATGAGCGGGACGGACTCCCGCGGTCGTGAGCCGGCCGGCGCGCGCGGTCGTGGTCGAGCGCGTACGGGACGCCCCGTCGGTCCCGACCTTGGCCCGCGCGACCCGGGGCTCGGCTTGCTTCGACCTCGCCGCGGCCGAAACGGTGGATCTCGTACGGGACCGCATCACGCTCGTCCGGACCGGTCTCCGGATCCGGTGTCCACCGGGCACCTTCCTTGAGGTGCGTCCGAGGAGCGGTCTCGGCGCCCGCGGGGTCCTCATGGTCAATGCCCCCGGCACGATCGACCGTGACTACTCCGGCGAGGTGAAGGTACCGCTAACGTACCTCTTCGATGGGAGCTACCGCATCGCGATCGGCGACCGGATCGGCCAGGTGCGGCTCGTGATCGACGTCCCGGTGCGATTCCGCCGGGGTTCCGTGCGTCCGACGACGAGCCGCCGCGGAGGCTTCGGGAGCACCGGCCGCTAGGCGGGGCCGTAGAGCGTCTTCTGCACGGTACGGGGTTTCGGCAGCGGAACGCCCTGCCCCCCTTCGGCCTCCGATTGGACCTTCTCGAGCATGTCGTGCATCCGCCGTTCGCGGGAGGAGGCCGCACGATGGAGCCCGACGTCCCGGGTCCCCTCAGCGACGAGGACGACCACCCGGCCGGTCCGCACTCGCCCGGTCCGGCCACGCCGCTGGATCGTCCGGATCACATCCGGGATCGGCTCGTAGAACACCACGAGATCGGTCTCGGGGATGTCGAGCCCTTCCTCGGCGACCGACGTCGCGACGAGGCAGTTGACGCGGCCCTCACGGAAGGCGTCGAGAAGCGCGACCTGCTCCCGCTGAGAGAGCCCCGTGTCGTCGCCGTGCGTCGCCTGCCCCACGAACCGGGCGGGCCGGACCGCGGGGTCGTGGCGGTTGGAGAGTTCGGTGACCAGCCGATCGACGGTGTCGCGGTACTGCCCGAAGACGATCACACGCGCGTTCGGCGAACGGTGCAGTTCCTCCGCTACGAGCCCGACGGCGGTCGCGATCTTCGGGTGCTCGAGGGTGACCGTCTCGAGGCGTCGGGTGACCTCGACCACGTCCGGGTCCGAGAGGAACTGGCGCAGCGCGGGGGTCGCCCGTCGTGCGGCCGCCGCGCGTTGCCGGCCGAGATACTCGCGCAGGGAATCGACCCCCTGGCTCTCGATCAGCTCGAGCGCATGGAAGATCTTCATCGCTACCGCCTGGGCGGTGACGGCTCTCCAGAGCTCGGGGGCGGAGGCCCCACTCGATCGCGTGTCGTCGATCGCGCGGTGCAGCCGGTGACCGACCTCCACGAGAGTACGGCGTCCCACGTCTCCGGCCGGGACCACTCCGAGCTGCCGCAGCGCCTCGACCGGTCGCTGCGCCGCGGCCCGCAGGCGGATCGCGAGGTCGCGCACCGGGGGTGGCACCGGCACCTCGAGCGTCTCCACGCCGATCCCATGGACGTAGGGGAGGACGTCGGCGGATCGATCCGTCCGGTACTCGAACCGCTCGATCCCGAGATGGTTCCAGACCTCCCGGATGCGAGCGAGCGATCCTCCGGGCGACGCGGTCATCGCGAGGACCCGCGCGCGGGGCCCCTCTCGGTTCGCCCGCCCGATCGTGACGTAGGGATAATCGCCGACGGCACGGTGGGCCTCGTCGAAGATGATGAGGGAGAACGTGTCGAGCGGGAAGGCACCCGACGCAAGATCGTTGGCCACGACCTGAGGGGTCGCGACCACGACTTGGGGAGGATGCATGAGCTCGGCCCGACGCTCCGGAGCGATGGCTCCCGTGAGCACGAGCGGCTCGGGAGCGAACAGCGATGCCGCGACGCTGCGAGCGTGCTGGACGACGAGCGGTCGGGTCGGGGCGAGGAAGAGCATCGAGCGGGTGGGGGTGCGCAGGAGGTACTCCGCGAGCACGCGCAGAGCGATCGCCGTCTTGCCGAGACCCGTGGGGAGGACGACGAGCGTGTTGAACCGTACCGCCGTTTCGGCGATCCGCTCCTGGTAGAGCCGATCCTCGAGGACCCCCGGCCGGACCCTCGGATGCTCGACGGTCCCCATCGGCCGCTCTCCGCGGTCGGGAGCGGATGCGGCTTAATTAGCGGCAGGCTACGCGCCGCCGATGCTCGCCCTCGGGATCGAGCTCCTGCTCCTCGCCGCGGCCGCCGTCGTTCTCGTGTACCAGGGGGTCGCGATCGTCTTCGCCTTCCAGCTCGACCGACTCGGTCCGCCCTCGTCGGCGAGCCCCGCCGCGGGGACCGTGAGCGTGGTGATCGCGGCGCGCAACGAGGAAGCGGACCTCGGCGCGACGCTGGACGCCCTCCTGGCGCAGGACTATCCGGGCCTCGAGATCGTCGTCGTGGACGGAGGGTCGACCGACGGGACCCGGCAGGTCATCGCCGCTCGCGGGCCCCGGGTGCGTAGGGTCGATGAGGGACCGCTTCCGCCCGGCTGGGTCGGGAAGAATTGGGGGTGCTGGACCGGGGCCGGCGCGACCCACGGGGAATGGATCCTCTTCCTCGACGCCGACGTCCGTCTGGTGCCCGGCGCGGTGCGCACGATCCTCGGGTGGGCCGAAGCGGAGCGGGCCGACCTCACGTCGATCGGCCCCCGCGTGGAGATGGTCGGGTTCTGGGAGAGGGTCGTGCTCCCGATGTACGTCCAGCTCGTGCTCACCTACTTTCGCACGCCCCGGATGCGCCGACCGGGCTCGCACGCGGCAATGGCGAACGGCCAGTGCTGGCTCACTCGGCGCGCGACGTACCTCGCCACCGGAGGACACGCGGCGGTGCGAAGCCGCGTGCTCGAGGACGTCGCGATCGCGCGCCGGTACCGGGACGCTGGGCTCCGACTGCGGTTCGCGTGGGCTCCCGAGCTCGGCGTGACCCGGATGTACGCCGATCGCCACGAGATGTTCGAAGGGATCCTGAAGAATGTACACGGGCTCGAGTTTTCCGCCGCCCGGCAGTGTGGGTTCCTCGCGGGGCTGGTCGGGTTCTTCCTCCTGCCCCTCGGGCTCCTTCCTCTCGGGATCGCGGTCGGTGATCCGCTGCTGACCGCGGTGGGGGTCCTCCTGTACGTGGCCCTGTTCGGGAAGCACTTGTTCTTCGCCCGGGGCGTCGGCGCGCCAGCGGCGTACGGCCTACTGTTCCCGCTGGCGGTGGGCTGGTACCTCGCGGTCGTAACGACCTCTCTCGTTCACGGTATCCGGCGCCAGCCGATCGCCTGGAAGGGCCGGGCCTATCCGCTCGACGGCTAGGCCGCTCCCGAACCGCTAAGTGGTCGGCCGTTCTCGAAGCGCGGCGCGCATGGCGAGCGAGGCGGAGACCGCCTACGAACTGTTCATCGGTGGACGGGAGGCGCCGTCGGCGAGCGGCGAACGACGGACGCTCACCGATCCGGCCACGGGCGAACCGGTGGCAACCGTGTCGTTCGGTTCCCGGGACGATGCACGGGCGGCCCTCGAAGCGGCTGATCGGGCGTTCCGGGAGTCGAACTGGGCCTCGGACGATGGGGCGCGTCGCGCGCGAGCCCTTGCGAAACTCGCGGCCCTGCTCGAGGCGCGGGCCGAGGTCTTCGCTCGACTCGAAACGCGGAACGTGGGGAAACCCCTGCGCGAGGCGCGTGGCGACATCGCCTACGTCGTCCGCACCCTCGAGTACTTCAGCGGGCTCGCGGACAAGGTCGAGGGGGAGACGATCCCGGTCCCCGGGCCCCGGTTCGACTACACCGTCCGGGAGCCGCTCGGCGTCACGGTCCACATCGCACCGTGGAACTACCCGCTTCTCCTCGCCGTGCGGTCGGTGGCCCCGGCCCTCGCCGCGGGGAACTCCGTGGTGCTGAAGCCGGCGAGCCTGACGCCCTTGACCGCGGTCGCGTTCGCCCGTCTGGCCCGGGAGGCGGGCATCCCGGACGGGATTCTCAACGTTGTACCGGGGAGCGGACGCGACGTCGGGGAGGCGCTCGTCGACGACCCCCGGTGCCGGTCGGTGACCTTCACCGGGAGCGGCGAGGTCGGCCCGCGGATCGCCGAGCTCGCAGCGCGACGCCTCGTGCCGGTGACGCTCGAGCTGGGTGGCAAGGGCCCGGTCCTCGTCTTCCCCGACGCGGATCTCGAACGGGCGGCGAAAGCGATCGGCTATGGGATCTTCGGCAACGCCGGCCAGATGTGCTGGGCCGCGTCCCGGCTGCTGGTTCACGAGAGCATCCGCCCGGCACTCCTCGATCGGATCCGGCGAATCGCGGAGGGGCTCAAGGTCGGCCCCGGCCTCGAGGACGGGGTCGAGATGGGCCCGCTCGTGTCGCAGGAGCAGGCGGATCGGGTCCTCGACTACGTTGAGATCGCTCGCTCGGACGGCGGTACTGTGGTCACGGGCGGTGGCCGGCCGCCCGATGCCCGGCTCTCGGCCGGCCACTTTGTCCAACCGACGGTGCTCGCGGACGTACCCCCCGGGTCGCGGGCGGTCCGGGAGGAGATCTTCGGTCCGGTGCTCGCGGTCGCGTCGTTCGCTGAGCCCGACGAGGCGATCGCCGCGGCGAACGCGACGACGTACGGGCTCCTCGCCGCGCTGTGGACCCGTGACCTCGCGACCGCGCACTCGGTCGCCCGCCGCCTCGAAGCGGGCATGGTCGTGGTCAACGAGGCGCCGACCACGTTCCCCCAGTCACCGTTCGCCGGCGTGAAGGGGAGCGGCCTCGGCTTCGAACAGGGCGCCCGCGCGCTCGAACCGTACGCTCGCCGTAAGAACGTGCTCGTCCACCTCGGGTCCCCGAAGCGTTCGTGAACGGGGGCCGGCCCGGGTGGGGGACCGGGTTCGTACGAAAGCCGAAAAGAACCCTCCCTTGTCGGGCGGCCGAACGTGACGGAGACGGCGCCGTCCGCGGCCACGTGGGGAGCGTGCTCCTTCTGCGGAGTGGCCGTGCCCGCGGGAGCCCGAAGTTGCCCGATCTGCGGGACCGCGAACCCGATCCCCGCCGGCGGCATCGCGACGGCCTCCCGCACGGTCCGCCGACGGCTCCGGCTCACCGGCTTCCTACGGACCGTGATCGTCGTCACCGTGATCGCCGGCCTCGCCTACGCCCTGATCTCGACCGCGTTCTCGGGTCCACCGAACGTTCCGGATCCCTTGACGACGGCCGGCGCCTACTCGATCGGCCCCGCGAACTACACGGTGATCTCGGGAGCGATCACTGGAGGCGACTACGTGGTCGGAAACTGGACCTCCGTGAGCCCCCCCGGCGTCGACATCGGCGTGGTGGTCTACAACTCGAGCAACTGGGGCTGGTTCACGAACGGCTCGGGCACTCCGGGCAGGCAGTGGAACAACACGCCGAGCTACACCGGCGAGATCGTCTTCTCTGCGCTCTACACCGACAACTTCTACTTCGTGTTCACGAACACGATGGCGCCCTCGACCCACCTCGCCGTCACGGTCTACATCCACACGGAGTACTACTCGAACTCCGCGGACGACGGGTTCGACTAGTCAGGCTCGGGGGAAGGAGCGGCGTCGGCGTCCGAACCGGCCGCCGGCGGAACGTACTCGGTCCGGCGAAGGTACGCCGGCGGAACCTGGTCGACCAGGAAGACCGTCTTGCCCGCCTGCATGATCACGATTCCGTCCGATCGGGCCTTCGAGGCGTCGATCTCGAGGATCACCGGCTGGGGAGTCCGGACGGCGCCGGCGGAGTGGGCGTCGTGCGCCGTTCTCGAGAGGTGCACCTTCCGTCGGTCGGACGGCTTGAGCCCGACCTCGAGGACGATCGCCGCCTCCTCCGGCGTCACCGGGTAGTACAGGTGTTCCGGGATGTTCTCGGTCGGTAGGTCGAGGTCGACCTCGACCGTGTGGGCGTAGGTGGCCCGGATGCGGTCGTCGCGGACCTCGTAGCGACCCTTCGGGTCGGTCTCGGCGATCGCGACGAGATGGACCACGCGCAACCAGTGGTACGCCGGGTGCTTCTGGGAGATCGCCCGGACGATCTGGGCGAGGGGGATCCAGCCGCGAGGGTCGATCGTGAGCCCGTAGCGGTCGGGGAAGTGTCGGAGGATCCCGGTCAGGATGCGGCCGAGGTGATCGAGCTCCCGATCGTTCATCAGGAACTTGCCCGGCTGCTGGCAGACCGGGCACGCCTCAGCCCGGAAGAACCCGTGCTGGGCGCACTCCTTCAGCATCGAGATGGCGTCCTCGCTACGCCTTGATCTTATCGGCCTTCTTGTCGAAGTCGGTGAGCAGGTCACCGTAGAGGTCGGCGAGGTCCTTGAGCACCCGCTTCAGGACCTGCTGGGGCTTCTCGCCCTTGGTCCGAACGAGCAGCGTCGGCCGCTCGAGGTACGGATGCCCGAGGTAGTAACGGGCTTCGACGACCTTCTCCTCCCTCTGGAGCGCCTCGACCAGCGGGATCAAGAGAGTCTCCTCGCCGCGCGGCAGCTCGACCCGCAGTAGGTCACTCGACTTCTCGACGACTCGGATCTCCATCGAAGGGACCGGGAGTCGGGCCACCGATGGTCGGTTCATAACTATAGCGGGCGGCGCGCCCGCATCGGCGGCGGCGCGCGGGGTCGGGTCCGACGCGGATATAACTCTCGCCGCCTCCTCGGCCCGAGCCGAATGAAGTTCCTCGTCGTCGGGGGCGGCGCTCGCGAGCACGCGATCGCGCTGGCCCTCGAGCGCGCGGAGGCAAAGCTCGTCGTCGCGAGCAGCAACGCGAACCCGGGGCTCGAGCGGATCGCGAGCGCGAGCCGTCGGATCGACCCTACCGACGTCGCCCGCGTCGTCGCGTTCGCGCGGTCCGAGCGGGTCGGCGCGGCGGTGATCGGACCAGAGGCCCCGCTCGCCGCGGGACTCGCGGACGCGCTGCGCGCCGCGGACGTTCCCACCGTGGGGCCGTCGAAGGAAGGGGCCCAGATCGAGACCTCGAAGTTGTTCTGCCGCGAGCTGCTGCGCCGCCACGCGATCGACGCGACCCCGCAGTGGGCCGCACCCGCGACGGTCGAAGCCGTCGATCGAGCCGTCGCCGAATTCCCCGGCCCGTTCGTCGTGAAGCCGAGCGGGCTCACGGGCGGCAAGGGGGTCTGGGTGCAGGGCGCTGATTTCACGGAGGCTCGGGAAGGGGGCGCGTATGCGAAATCGCTGCTCCTCCAGGGCGGCCGCGTGCTCCTGGAAGAACGCCTTGACGGCGAGGAGTTCAGCCAGATGGCGTTCGTGACCGACAGCGGCGTCTACCCGATGCCCGCGGTGCAGGATTTCAAGCGAGCGCTCGAGGGCGACCAGGGATCCAACACCGGAGGCATGGGATCGTACTCGCAACGCGACCACCTCCTTCCGTTCTTGCCCGCCGCCGACCGCGAGCGGGCGCTCGAGGTACTGCGACGGACGGTCGATGCCCTGCGCGCCGACGGCATCGCCTACCGGGGGATCCTCTACGGCGGGTTCATGCTGACCCGGCGCGGTCCGGTGCTGCTCGAGTTCAACGCGCGGTTCGGCGACCCCGAGGGGATCAACGCCCTCGCCCTCTACGAGGAAGGGGACTTCGCCGAGCTGTTGGTCGGGGTCGCGACCGGCCGCGTCGATCCGAACCTCGTCCGGTTCCGACTGCGCTCGACCGTGGTCAAGTACCTCGTTCCGCCCGGTTACGGCGAGCGGCCGAAGCCCGGCGGGCTCCTCGAGATCGACGGCCCCGCGATCGAGGCCGACGGCGTCCACGTCGTCTACGGGTCGGTCGATGCGGCGGGACCGGGCACCGTGCGGCTCACCTCCTCGCGCGGCGTCGCGCTGGTCGGGGAGGCCAGCGCGATCCACGAGGCCGCGACGCGGGTGGAGACCGCGCTGCGGAATGTGCGGGGCGAGTACTACCTTCGGCACGACATCGGGACCAAGGAGGATCTCGCCCGGCGCGTCGAACACATGCGCCAGATCCTCTCCCCCGGCGCAAAGCCGTCCCCCCTCCCGCTCAGCGTCGCCGCGCCGGACGCGCCCCCCTCGAGCTCGGCCGGCCCCGACCAACGGAGCGGCTGACGGGCTCGCCGCCGGTCCCGCTTAAATACCCCTCGCCGGCTGTTCACGACCCAACGATGTTCTGCCCGAACTGCAAGCGGCTCATGCGACCCGACCGGGCCGGCGGGGTCTGGAAGTGCTCGGCGTGTGGGACGAAGGTCCCGCTCGGCCGCGGGGTCGAGGTCGGCCGCTCGACGCCCGAGGGACGCGAGGTCGCGGTCGTCGAGACGCGGTCCGTGACGCTGCCGACCGCCGAAGAGCTGTGCCCGAAGTGCGGCAACACCCGCGCGTACTGGGTGCTGCGGCAGACCCGGGGATCCGACGAGCCTGAGACCCGGATCTTCGAATGCACGAAATGCGGGCACAAGTGGCGCGAATACCAATGATCGCGGGGCCGTTCGGTGCCGTGGCCGACGTCTTCCGACCGGAGGCGATCGGACGGGCCGTGCGGATCCGGGGATGGGTGCTTCGCCTTCGCTCGTCGGGAGGGATCCTGTTCCTCGTCCTTCGCGACCGCACGGGTACGGCACAGGTGACCGGCCGCCGGGACGTCCTGGGTCCCGAACGGTTCGATGCCGTCGAGCACGTCCAGGTCGAGGGCGCGATCCAAGTCGAAGGCACAGTCGCCGACGATCCCCGAGCCCCTGGCGGTCGCGAGGTGCGCGCCAGGACGATCGAGATCGTCGACGCGGGCGCGCCGTTCCCGATCTTCCAGGAGCAGACGGAGGAGTTCCGCCTCGACAAGCGTCACCTCGTCATCCGCTCGGCGGACCACGTCGCCACGTTTCGGGTCAAGGCGGAGCTACTGCGAGCGATCCGCGAGTTCCTTGCCACCGAGGAGGTCCTCGAGACGACGCCTCCGATCCTTACCGCGAACCCGGCGGAGGGCGGCGCCGAGGCGTTCGCGATCGACTATTTCGGACGCCCGGGCTACCTTTCGCAATCCGCTCAGCTGTACCTCGAGGCGATGATCGCGCCGCACGAGCGGGTCTACGCCCTCACCCCCTCGTTCCGGGCCGAGAAGTCCCGGACTCCGCGCCACCTTACCGAGTACCAGCACCTCGAGGTCGAGCTCGCGTGGTCGGACCTCGATGGGTTGATGGATTTCGTCGAGCGAATGATCCTCGCGGCCTGCCACGCCGTCGCCGAACGACGGCCGGCCGAGCTGACCGCCCTCGGCCGGCCACCGCAGGAACTTCTCGGTCTGCACGGGCCGTTCCCCCGGGTCCCGTACCTCGAAGCGATCGGTCGGCTCCAGCGCGCGGGGCTCCCCGTCACGTGGGGGAGCGATATCGCGACCGCCGAGGAACGCGCGCTCACGCTCGAGGAGCGCGAGCCGATCTTCATCACGCGCTTTCCGCGCGAGCTCAAGGCGTTCTACATGCTCCGGACCCCGGGCGATCCGCGCACGGTGGAAGCGGCGGACCTTCTCGCGCCGGAGGGCTACGGCGAGATCGTCGGCGCATCGTGCCGTGAGACCGACGTCGACGCGCTCATCGAGCGACTTCGTGCGAGCGGCGCGAATCTCGCCGATTACGAATGGTACCTCGATCTGCGACGTCACGGGAACGTGCCGCACGCCGGATTCGGCCTCGGCGTCGAGCGGCTGCTGCGATGGATGCTTCGCCGCGAGCACATTCGCGACACGACCCCGTTTCCGCGCACCCCGTCGCGTCACACGCCCTGATCGTCGCGCCCGGCGCTCGCCGCGGGAGCAAGGTTCAAGTGCGCGGGCGACCGTGAGCGCGCCACGGCCCGTCACCGGAGTTCGTAGCTTGGGCGCGCAGCACGGTCCGGACCGGGAAGGGGAGCGGGCGCCCGCGCCCGGCGCGAAGCCGCCGGAAGCCGCGCCGCTCGTCGAACGCGTCACCCACCACGATGTGCCCGAGATCTGCGCGCTCTACAAGCGGGTCTGGGATACGCCGCCCGCACCGGGGACCCCGGCCGAGCTACTGAAGTCCTGGCAGCCGACCCCGCTCGAGTTCACGAGCTGGATGGAGGGCGTGACGTACTTCGCGGCCCGACGCGGAGGCCGTCTGGTCGGCGTGATCGGCTGCGAGGTCGACCACGGCAGCTGTCGCCTCGTGAACCTTGCCGTCGACGCCGAGGCCCGTCGCCAGGGGATCGCGACCGCGCTCGTCGCGGCCGGCGTCGAGTGGGGCCGGCATGCGAACGCCGCCGAGGTCTGGGCCGAGGCCCTCGCGCGGTTCACGGCCGTCGCCGAACTGTTCAAGCACCTCGAGTTCACCGAGTGCGGTTTCCTTCGCCGCCACGACTGGGGCGAGGACGTCCGGCTCTTCGAGCGGTTGCTCTAGCGGCGGGCCGCGGGGGAACGTGCCGACCGGCCGGGCGGCATCCCGTGCGACTGCTGCAGCGCCCGCAGGCGGCGGAGCCCCTCTTCGGGATGGCCGCGGAAGAACTCGCGAGCCCCTCGGGCGAGCTCGGTCGCCTCGAGCTCCGTCGCGACGCCGTGCGTCCGTTCCTCGAGCAGAAAGTCCCCGTAGTCCGAGATGTAGCGCGGAAGGCTGGCCTTGAGCCGGTTCACCGCCTGCAGGCGCAGTCCCCGGATTTGCTGCTTCAGGGGGGCGAGTTTCCCGGCGCGTAGCTCGCTCTCGAGGTCGTTCGCCGCCACGATCGGGTCCTGGGGTGGGTCGATCCCGAGCGCCTGCATGTCCTTCAGCAGGGCGACGATCCGTTCGAGCTCCTCGCGGGCCTGATCGAGATGGCGCTCCTTGAGCGCGACCACGCGGTCGACCTGCTGGAAAGTGGCGAGCGCCTGCGCGATGTCGCCGGTCCGTGCCGCATGGAGGGTATCCTCGATCTGGTCGCGCTCGAGACGGCTGTCGACGGCGTACGCCTCCAGCCGCGTGAGGCGGGCTTTCGTGCGACGTTCCCACTCCTCGAACGCCTCCACGATGCGTCGCTGAGCGATCCGCTCGATCCCGCGGACGGCCTCCGCCCACGGCTCCGGGTTGCCGCTCGTCCGGGCCGCCTCCTCCGCCCACGCGGGTAAGCGAGGGATCGTGACGCCGAGCGACTCGGCGCTCTCGCTCCATTGCGCCACCCGGGCGAGCCGTCGGGTCAGCTCAGCGGCGAACGGGCTCGGGGCCGGGGGCGATCCCCGCCGGAGCCTCGCACGGGTCGTCGGACCGGGGGGCCCGGTCCGCAACGGGGCGGCGGGCGCCCCGGTCGGATTGACCGGTGCGTTCCCTTCGCGGGGACGCGGCGGCGACGTCGCCGGGCCGGTCGACGTCGAGGCGGCCTCGACCGGCGTATGGCAGACCGGGCAGACCAGCATCTCGGCCTCGAGCGGTTCGCCGCAGTGCACGCAGACAGGCGCGGGGTCGGGCATCGTCCTCTCGCTAGGTATGCAGGGGGTGAGATTTGAACTCACGAACTCCTACGAGACCAGGACCTCAACCTGGCGCCTTTGACCAAGCTGGGCCACCCCTGCACGGCCCACCGCGCGTACGGTGCGGGCGCGATAACCTTTGCGAACGCGTTCCCTCGCCGAAAGAACGCACGGTCGACGGCGGGCAAAACGCCTTTCTACCAAGGCGCCGTCGCCGCCCGCCCATGGCTGAACCGGCTCGGGAGGGGCCCGAAGCAGCCGGTGCCACGGTCTTCATCGGCCTCAAGCCGACGATGACGTACGTCTTCCAGGTCGTCTCTCAGCTCCACTCGGGGGCGGGGCCGGTCGTCGTGAAGGCCCGCGGCCACGCGATCGCGAAGGCGGTCGACGTCGTCGAGGTGGTCCGCCGTCGATTCCTCGAGGGCCAGGTCGAGGTCGGGCGGATCCTCATCGCGACCGAGCGCCTCGTCAACAAGGACGGCCGGGACGCGAACGTCTCGTCGATCGCGATCCCGCTCACCCGGGTGGGGGGACCGCCGGCGCCGTCGGGACCGTCGGCGTCGGGGACGGCGGGGCCCGCACGGCGAGGACCGGGGTAGCCGCTCGGACGACCCAGGTACCGGCCACGAGGTCGCCGAACCGCTGGCGCTCGGGGGTCACCGCGATCAGCGCCACCGCGATCAGGCCGAGCAACCCCACGCCGCCGAGGACGAACCCGAAGATCGCGAGGAACTCGAAGAAACCGGCCGATAGCGGGATCCCGCCCAGCAGAGCGAGGGTCGCCCCGCCCGACTTGAGCAAGACGAGCACCCCAACCGCGAGCCCGAGCCCGACGAGCGTTAGGGTCGGGAGCTTCGAGGCGTTCCGCACGAGGCTCGATAGAAACGTCGGCCGGGCGAGGTGCCGGTCGCGCACGGAGAGGCCGAGGAGCCGCTTGCCGACCGTCGCCCCGCCCAGAGTCTCGGTCAGCGCGAAGTACAGGAAGGCGAGCGCGGCGTAGCCGTAGATCGCGGCGTTGAAGCCGATGTTCGCGGCCACGGTGTCGAGGGAGCCCGGTATCGCGAGCACGAGCGCTGCCCAGAGGGCCACCGCGGGAGCGGTGACCGCCGCGAGGTCGATGCCGAAGGCGGCGATCCGAGCGTTGACGGATCCGAAGCGGCGCAGCCCCAGCTCCCGACCGATCAGGACGAGCCACCGGGCCGTGAGGTAGGCGCGGAACCCTTCCTTCCCGTCGGACGGTCCCCAGCGGGCCGCCGAGTCGAGGTTCGCTTGGTCGCTGACGACCCATCCCGGAACTGGGAGACCCTGCCAGGGCCGATCGGGCGACGCTTCGGGCAGTCCAAGAAGATGATGCGCCTGCGCCGCAGCCTCGCGGCCGGCGGCGGCCGACCCCGCGATGGCCATCGGGATCTCCCCACCGACGCCGGCGCGGTACGCTCCCGCGAGACGGCCGACCGGTGTCGGGGCCACCTCGGGGGCCGGGCCGGCGAGAACGTGGTCGCGGCCGACGAGGCGGTGGGCGACGTACGCGCTCCCAAACGCCAGCAGACCCGATAGGTAGACGAGATCGAAAATCCCGGCGCCTCCGATCGCGTAGAGCCCCGCTGGCCCGCTCCCGTAGAGCGGGGGCTGTCGGAGCACATCGGCTCCGACCAGTACCCCCACGGTCGCGGCGAGGTACGCCGACGGAAGCGCGAGCGCCTCGAAGCCGCGGAACGCGGGACCGGCGATCGCGACCGCGATGAGCCCGACCATGATCGGGCCGAGAAGGTACGCGGGAAACCCTTCCTCGATCCCGACCCCGGGAATGGCCATCGACGAGGCAAACGTCACGACCGTCACTCCGGATGCGAGACCCAGGAGGACCGAGATACGGCCCAGGCCGACCTCAGCACGCCCGATCGAGACGAGGGCGACGACCGTCGGAACCGCCGCCGCGACGCCGACAACCGCGAGGAGCTGGGGCACGGGGGCGCGAATCGCGATGACGACCAGAAGGAGGACGGCGGTCTCCACGACCAGACAAAGGACGAACGTCGGGATCCCCCGGCGGCCGGGAGGGGCGATGCGGGCGAGAACCAGGCCGACCACGAGGAGCGGGAAGAGCGCCCCGGCGAAGCTGATCGAGAGCCAGTCGTTCGAGATCGGAGCGATCGGCAGGAGCACGAGGGTCGCGAGGAGCGCTCCGGGAACCAGGAGCCAGAACGTCCGTCGACCGAGCCCGAGGCTTTCGGCAAACGGTCCGTGCTCCCACGCCACGAGGTAGAGGAGCGCCCAGAGCGCGACCGGCAGCGCGAGCAACGCCACGGTCCCGAGGATGTCGTTGGCGAGGTCGAGCGGATCGATCACGAAGCACCCCTCGAGCGCGGGCGGCGCGCGGAGAGGCGTCGCCGAGTAAATGATTTCGGTACCGTGTCGTCCCCGCCGCTACTCCCGGGCCGGTCGGCCCGCTCGTCCGTGCTACCGGTCGGCGGACGCGAAGGGTCGGCCACCGCCGCCCTCGGCGCGCCGGCAGCGTTAAGGGCCCAGCGCACCGTCCGCCGGGCGGGGTTCATGCCCACGCTGGAAGAGGCCGCGGTCTCGCTCGGCAACCCGTCGTCGGAGGAGTTCCGCCGCGCGGCCGAAGTCCTCGAGAAGGTCGGGCTCACCCAGTACGAGGCGCGGGCCTACATCGCGCTCGTGGCGCGGGGCGTCGGGGACGCCGCGACGCTCGCTACCGCCGCCGGCATCCCCCGGACGAGCGCCTACAAGGTGCTCGAATCCCTCGCGGCGAAGGGGTACGCTCAGCCGACCGGAGGGAAACCCATCCTGTTCCGGCCGGCGCCCCCGTTGGAGGTTGCCGATCAGCTCAAGGGAGCGATCCAAGAGGTCTTCGAAAAGCTGGCGCACCTGCATCGGGCGGTCGCCGAGCACGGCGAGCCCCAGCTCGTCTACCTCCTCTCGGGCCACGACAAGGTCCTGCAGAAGATCGGGGAACTCCTTGACCAGTCGACGGAGACGTTCATCCTCACGACCCCTCAGGTCGCTGAATTGCGCGACGAGCTCGGCAAGAAGATCCAGCATGCGGTGAAGCGCGGGGTCCGCGTGACGTTCGTGACGGCGCCCCTCCAGCGCGTGCCCGACGGGGTCGAGTTCGTTCCGCGCGAGAACCTCCTCGCGACCGAGGTCCTCGCCGATGGGGCCCACGCGCTGCTGGCCGCCCCGGGCCTCGACGCATGTGGGTTCACCGACAACCCGATCCTCACGGCCCACCTCAAGCAGTTCCTCGAAGTGATCCTCGAGGCCGCGCCGCCGCACGCCGCCCCCTGACCGTGCGTCCATGGCGGGGAACGGAAGACCCCATCGGCTCGCCCCCGCCGAGCGCGTACGCGCCCGCATCCGTCCGATCACCGGAGCCGCGCTCGCCGAGGCCATGCCGTCGGGGTACCAGCGACTCGGTCGCGTACTCTTGCTGCGGCTACCGGCGAGCTACCGTCCGTACTTCGGCCCGATCGGACGATCCTGGCAGGAGACGCTCGGCGTCGCCACGGTCCTGACCCAGGTCGGGCCGGTCTCGGGCGAGCTCCGCACGCCGACCGTCGAGCGGATCGCCGGCTCGGAGACCGAGACGGAGGTGGTCGAGCACGGGATCCGCTGGCGGTTCGACGCGGCGCGCATCATGTTCGCGGCGGGGAACCGGACCGAGCGCGATCGCGTGCGGCACCTCGTACGCCCCGGCGAGCGCGTGGTGGACCTGTTCGCCGGGATCGGCTACTTCGCGATCCCTGCCGCGCGCTCCGGACCCGGAACCCGGGTCGTTGCCGTCGAGAAGAATCCGGTCGCGTTTCGGTATCTCGTGGGCAACGCTCGACGCAACCACGTCGCCGAGCAGGTCGACTGTCGGCTGGGGGAGAACCGTTCGGTCGCGCTCCCCTCGGGCGAGGCCGATCGAGTGTTCCTCGGGTACCTGCCCGACGCCACCCCGTGGGTCCCGCGCGCGCTCGAGCTCCTCTCGCCCGACGGCGGGTGGATCCACGTCCACACGGTCGCGGACGCCCGCGGGGCGCCCTCGAACGCCGTGGCCCCCGTGGCCTCCGCGCTCCGTGGCGCCGGGGCTCGCGCGACCGGTCCGCTGCGCGCGCGAAAGGTCAAACCGTACGGGCCCGGCCGGACGCACGTCGTCGTCGATGCACACGTCGTCCCGCGGGGCTAGGCGGGCGGGGCGGTCGCGGGAGGGGCCACGGCGCGCACCGACTCCGGGAAGGCCGCCACGAATCGGTCGATGTCGGTCCTCGGGTTGGAGAACGACACCCGGACGAACCGCCGTCCGTGGGTCGGGCTGAGGTAAGTGCCCGCGCGCACGAAGACGCCGTGGCGGCGGAGTAGATCCTCCTGGAGCGCCTCGGGGGAGACGCCGAGCGCCCCGACGTCGATGACCATCATGTTCGCCCGGGACGGGTACACCGGCAGGGTGGTCCCCTCGACGCTGGCGACGGTCGCACGGATCCGCGCGCCGTTCTCTTGCGTCTGGCGGCGCACCTCGCCGAACCACTGGGATTTCGTCCGGAGCGTCGCGATCGCCGCCACCTGAGCGAGGACATTGACGCCGAGGTCGTTCGTGTTGAACCGACCGATCGTCCGCACGTGCTCGGGACGAGCGAGGAACCCTCCGATGCGCAGCCCTGCGAGGCCGCAGTTCTTCGACACCGACCACACGGTGATGGTCTCCTCGGGGGCGAACTCGGCGGCCAGCGCGTGACCCTCGGAGAAGTCCCGGTACGTCACGTCGTTGAGGAGCCAGAGGTGCCGGTCGTGGGCGATCTCGGCGATCGCTCGCACGTCGTCCCTCGGGTAGCCGGATCCGAGCGGGTTCAGCGGGTCGATGAGAAGGATCATCCGGGTCCGAGGGCCGATCGCCTCCGAGATCCGTTCGGGGGTGAGTCGGTACGGGGGCGCGTAGATGTCGAGGTTCCGGGTCCGGGCTCCCGAGAGCTCGACGAACCGGTGGATGATGAGGTAGCTCGGGTCCGAGGCGATCACCTCGTCGCCGGGCGAGAGGAGCGCTCGGGCGATCATGTAGAGCGACTCCGTGCCGCCGGCCGAGAGGAACGGCGCGACGTCCTTCAGGCCGATGTCCCGAACGACGAGGTCGAGCAGCTCGGGATCCCCCGGCGCATACGGGTAGCCCTCGTACCGTCGCTCTTGGATCGCCGCGTCGAGCGCGCTCCGGACGATCTCGGGCGGGACGAGGTGATTGGTGTTCTGGGAGAGCCAGGCGATCTCGCGGCGGTGCGCGTGCGCGTAGCGGAAGGTGTCGAACGGTGCGGCCATCGTTCGCTGCGGCCACCGGACCCCGCCGCCTTAACGGCTGCGGGCGGCCGGTGGCCCGGCCTCCGCGAGGAAGGTCGTCACGATCCCGAGCGACTGGGTGTCCGCCTCGGTCCGGGCGAACCCCGCGCGTTCGAGCGCGGCGAGGAAGGCGGGCCTCGGCGGTAGCGAGCGCAGCGATTCCGGTAGGTAGCGGTACGGTCCCGCGCTGTCCACCGCCGCGCCGAGCCACGGAACGACGTGATCGAAGTAGGCGTGGAAAACGGCACCGAACGTGGGCGACGACGGCTCGGTGATCTCGAGCACGAGGAGCGTGCCCTGCGCTCGCAGCACGCGCCGCATCTCGGTGAGCGCCGCGTCGAGATCGACGAGGTTGCGCGCGAGGAACGCGTTCGTGACGAGATCGAAGGAACCGTCCGCGAACGGCAGCCGCATCGCGGTACCCCGACCGTAGCCGATCCGCGGGGACCCCGGGCCACGGGGAGTCCGCCGCGCGGCGACCCGCAGCATCGCGGCGGTGAAATCGACGCCCACCACCCGCGAGCCCGGGTAATGGCGCGCCGCGAGCCGGGTCAACTCCCCGGTACCGCATCCGACGTCGAGGATCCGCTCGACCGGCCGCGCCGAGCGGAATCGGTCGAGCGCCCAGAGCGCCCTCGGTCGCCAGACGAGATCGCTGCCGACCGACGCGAGGTGATCGAACCACTCGTAGCGCTGGGCGATGTGGGTGAACATCCGGCGGACGTCGCGCTCGAAGTCCGGCGCCCCTCGTTCCGGCCGCGGGGAGCCGTCCCTCGCCGGCCGCCGCCTCGACGTGTCCTCCGGCATCGGCGGAGGAGCGGTTCCGCCGACTTAACTCGGCGGGTTCGGCTCCGATCCGAGCGCCGATTCAAGCTGGGCGACGCGGCCCGCGAGGTCCGTGCGGTGCCGGTCGATCCCGCTCTCCCGGGCCGCGGCGAGTCGAGCGCGGGCGGTCCCATCGTCGCCCCGGGCGTGGGCGACGTGGGCGAGCCGGAACAGCATCTCGCAGACCTCGGGCTCCGCCTTGAGCTCCCGTGCCTGCCGCAGGGCATCCTCGAAATGGGACGCCGCGGCCTCGAAGTCCTTCTCGGTCTCCGCGAGGAGACCGCGGGCGAGCGCGAGCTGTTCGGAGCCGAGGCGGTCGCCGAGCGGCACGAGGAACTTCGCGGCGCGCTCGAGCGCCGGGCGCGCGCGCTCCGGGTTACCGAGCTCCGCCTGGATCTGGGCGACGTTGAGGTAGCAGTAGCCGATCCAGATCGGTGACTTCGATCGCTCGGCCGCCTCGATCGCGAGATCGAGCCCCTCGAGGGCGTCGCTCGAGCGACCGGCCGAGTGCAGGAGCACGGCCCGGTTCATCAGGACGCGCGCCCGGGCGGAGAGGTCCTGGCCGGTCCCGAACAGCTCGGCGGCGCGTTCGTAGAGGGCGAGCGCGGGCTGGAACCGATCCGGTCCGCCGAGGACCATCGCGTTGGCGACGTCCACCAGCGCGTGCCCCTGTTCGATCGGGGTCCCCTCGCGCTCGGCAACGTCGAGAGCAAGGCGCAGATGCATCTCGGCGTCGGGGAGCTGCCCGAGCCGCCAGTAGACGACCCCGAGGACGCGGTGCGCGGTCATGAGCTCGCGCGGGCTACCCAGACGTTCGAGGCGGACGTACGCCTCCCGGGCGAGCGCCTCCGCCGACGCGAACTCGCTCTGGTCCTGCCGAGTCTGGGCGAGCGCGAGCAACGCGCGACCCAGTTCGGCGTCGAGCTCGGGCTGGGTCCGGGCGAGCGCGACCGACTCCGCGAGCACCGTCTCCGAATGGCGGAGATCGCCGAGCTCGTCGAGCGCGCGGCCGAGCTCGTTCAACAGGTGGATCTCTCGTCCAACGCTATGGTCGGGACGGCGCCGCTCGGCCTCGAGCGCCCGTTCGAAGTGGGGGACCGCCGTCTCGAACGAGAACGTCTTCGCAGCCGTCAGGGCCGCGCGGGCGTTGTACTCCGCCGCCTTCGCGTCGTCCCGCCCGAGATAGAACTGCCGAGCGAGCTCGAAGTCGCTCGAGAGGCGGCGCTCCTCCAGCGCCCGGGCGACCCGGCGATGGAGGATCCGACGGCGGGTCTCGGTGAGGTCCGCGTAGACCCCGGCCCGTACCCCTTCGGTCGCGAACTCGAAGACCTCACCGCCCCGTTCCCGAAGGAGGCCGTCCTGGACGAGCCGGTCGAGGATCTCCGTCAGCCGCTCCTCGCTCGTCTCGGCGATCGCGGCGAGCGTCGCGAAGGCGAACTCCCTCCCGAGGAGGCTTGCGTACGTGAGGACCCGGTGCTCCGCTTCCCCGAGCGTTCGCGCGCGGGCGAGGAAGACGTCGTTGAGATCGGCCGGTCCACCGCTGGGAAGCGGCGCCGCTCGAGGGCCGAGCCCCGTGGTCGGCCGCACCAGTTGCTCGACGAAGAGTGGGTTACCATCGGTCTGAGCGTGCCAGCGGAGCACGTCGGCCGGATCCGCAGCGATCCCGCGACGGAGCCATCGAGCGAACTCCGCCACTTCCGGGATCGAGAGGGGGCCGAGCGGCACGGTTCGGACCGAGGAGGAGCGGGAGATCGACTCGAGCGGCTCGCGAGCGGCGAGGGGGATCCGGCTGGCCGAGGCGACGGTCGCGACGATCGCGAGCGGACGCTCGTCGATCTTCGTCATGAACCGACCGAGGAACTCGAGCGACGACGGATCGGCGAAGTGGAGATCGTCGATCGCGACGAGCAACGGCCCCGAGCGGGCCAGGTCGAACAGGTACTGGGCGAGTCGGCCGAATAGCTCGTCCCGACTGGTTCCGATCCACTCGCCGGGGCTGTCGAGGGGGGCGAGGAGCGCCTTGAGGTCCTCGGATTCGGGACCGACCGGGGCGACCCGGTCGGCGCCGGGGCCCTCCGTGGCTCCTTCGGCGTACGGAGCCAGGAGGATCGGCAGGCCGGTGTCGGCGATGTCGTCGGCCTCACCGCGGAAGTCCGCACTGCTGGCGGAGGCGAGGAGGTCCCGGACGAGCGAGAACGGTTGCGGGATCTCCTGGGGGAGCGCGCGGCCGGTGAGGGTCCGGAATTCGAGCTCGCGCGCCCGCGCCACGGTCGCGCGGAGGAACAGGCTCTTGCCCGAGCCATCCTCGCCCCGAATGAGGAGACCTTCCCCGGCCCCGGTCCGCGCCCGGTCGAGCGTGCGGTCGATCTCGGCCAGGACGTCGGCCCGACCGAAGATGGGCGCAACCGGGGGCCCTCGAGGCGCCTCCTTGGCCGCCACGGGGTATTTAGACGGTTCCCGAGGTAGATAACGGAATCCGCGAGCTCACGAGGGCGGGGGGCCCGGGTCGGCCGGGGCGGCAGCGCGATCGAGTTGCTCCCGCAGCTCTCGGTAGGCTCCGGCCAGCGCCGGTCGGAGCTCCGCGACGCCGAGGTTGCCGGCGGCGCGCAGGGCCCGCCGGGCCCCTTCGAGGTTCCGCGTCTTGAAGCGCAGCCGGGCGAGGTAGAACTCCACCTCGGCTTCGTCCGCCGGCAAGGCGTAGCGCCGGCACATGTCGAGGGCTCGGCCGAACGCCCGCTCGGCATCGTCCCACTGAGCCTGCTTCTCCGCGATGAGCCCCCGGTTCACCTCCACCTGCTCGAGGCCGAGGCCATCGTTCAGTCGCTCGAGGAGTCGACCGGCCTGGTCGTTGTCGCGGCTCGCTTCCTCGAGCTGGCCGAGCGCGAGGCGGAACTCCACGCCCGAGAGGAGGGCGCGGCCCGTCGAACGGGCGTCGTGCGCTCGCTCCCCGAGCTCCCGGGCCCGCTCGAGGTAATCGAGCCCGTCCTGCGGGTGGGTCTCGCCGACCAGGACCCCGAGGTTGTGGTAGGCCCGGGAGAGCTCGACCCAGTCACCGACCTGACCCAGCCGCTGGATCGCTCGCTCGTACCAGGTGACCGCCTCCTCGCGGACCTCCGGACCGAGCAGGGCGAACGAATTGCCGATGTCGATCGAGAGGCGGCCGAGAAGCCGCAGGTCCCGCGCATCCCCGATCGAATCGAGGGAGCGCATGCTCTCGTCAAGCGCGTCGCGGTACGCCCCGCGCTGGAAGGCGAGCCGGCCGAGGAGACGGTAGGTCTGGGCGCTCCCGAGGCGGTCCCCGACCTGCTCGAAGAGCCGCTGCGCGTCGAGCGCCTGGCGCGTCGCTCCCTCCACATCGAGGTTCTCGCGGGCGACCTCGGCCCGAGCGAGGAGGAGCCCCGCCCGGATCCGAGGCTCGTCGGCGCCGAGGCGCTCGAGCGCTTTGGTGTAGTAGCGGTCCGCGGAGGAGAAGTTGCCGATCGAGTAGTAGAGCTCGCCGAGGGCTGCATCGATCTCGGCGAGGTCGTGGCGCCGGTCGCCCGGGAGCGACTCGAGGTCGACCTGAACCCGCTGCAGATGGTGGGCCGCGGCCTCCGGATCTTCCGACGCCCGTGCGTTCTCGGAGGCGAGACGGTTGTAGATCCGGGATTTCTCGGGGACCTTCCCGAGGAAAAAGTGCCGGCCGAGTTCGGCGACGACCGCGAGCGGAGGGTTGGGAGAGATCCGCTCCATCGCCTCGGCGATCTTGCGGTGAAGGACCCGCAGTCGGCTCTCGGTCAACGACCGGTAGATCCGCGCACGGAACTGCTCCTCGGCGAACCGGAACCGATCCCCGCCGGGGAGCTCGACCAGGACGCCCCGGTGCACCAGGCGCTCGAGCTGTTCGGCGAGGGTCTCCTCCCCCATCCCTGTCGCGGCCACGAGGAGGGGAAAGTCGAACTCGGAGCCGATCGCGCTCGCGTAGGCCAGGATCCGGTGTTGTTCGGAGGTGATCTCGGGAAGCCGCGGCTCTCCGGCCACCTCGGCGAGCCCCTCCGCGGGCCCTTCGGGCATCTCGACGGTTCTAGCGCCGTCGGTCGGTTAAGACTGTGCTTCGCCGTGCACGACGGCTCGCCGGCGTCGTCCTCGCGCCGCTCGCGGCCCGTAAGGGTTATCTAACGAGGGCCAGGTCGTCGTCGATATGGCAGAGGCGGGTTCCGCTCCCGCGGCGGCCCAACCGAGCCGGTTCCGCGAGCTCTCGCTTCCGCGTAAGCTTTCGTTCTGGGGGTTTGCCTCGCTCGTCGTCCTCGCGGTCGCGTTCTACGTCTGGTGGGGGACCTTCTACGGTGTCTGGATCGACAACGGTGTCTACGCCGTGTTCATCACCCTCTTCTTGTTCGGACTGGCCGGGATGTGGCTCGTGCTCCCGAACCCTCCGGTCTCGGCGCCCCCGTCCTCGTGAGCGCGGGCCGGGTCGACTAGAGGGGCCGAGCGGCCACGGCCCAGCGGGCGGTGGATTTCTCCCCGCAGGCGATGCACCCGCCGATCGGCTCGGTCAGGAAGGGAAGGGGGTCCTCGGGGGTTCCGAGCAGGCTCCCGTCGATCGCCGTCTCGATGCGGTGTCCGCACTCCTCGTTCCCGCACCAGGCGATCAGGCGGACGGTCGTGGATCCGGGCAGTTCCTCGAGCGACCGTGCTACCGAGAACGCGGCCGAGAACTCGGCCTGGGCCCGCGCTCGCAGGGCATCGTCGTACTCCGCGAGGAGTCGCTCGACCTCCGTCTCGAGCCGGTCGAGGGGTACCGTTCCTTTACGGCCCAGACGATCGGCGGTCGTGACCGACCGCTGCTTCGCCTCGCGAGCGCCGACCTCGAGGCGAAGCGGGACGCCCGCGAGCTCCCAACGGTAGTACTTCGATCCCGGGCGTTCTTCGCCGGCATCGAGCCGCACGCGCAGGCCCCGTCGACGCAAGCGATCGGCCACATCGGTCGAGACCGCGAGCGGAGCGTCGCCTGCGTCGCTCGCCGGTATCGGGATCACGACGACCTGGAACGGGGCGATCGCCGACGGGAACACCACCCCTTTCGCGTCCCCGTGGACCGCCACGATCGCCCCGAGGAGGCGCTCGGACAGACCGAACGTCGTTTGGTGGGCGTACCGCTGCTCCCCGTCGACCGTCTCGTACCGGATCCCGTACGGCCGGGAGAAGTTCTCTCGGTAGTGGTGAATGCTACCGATCTGGAGGGTCCGGGCGCCGCCGATCGGGATGTCGAGCGCGATCGAGTAGAACGCACCGGGAAACTTGTCCCAATCGGGCCGGCGGATCGCGAGATACGGCAGGGCGAACGCGCGGGCCATCTTCGCGAACGCCGCCCGGTTGGACCGGACCCGTTCGGTCGCCGCCGCCTCGTCCGCCTGGCAGGTGTGCTCCTCGAAGAAGTGGATCTCCCGAACTCGGAGGAACGGGCGGGTGGTCTTGGTCTCGTAGCGGAACGTGTTGACGATCTGGTAGATGTTGAGCGGAAGGTCCCGATGGGATCGCACCCACAGGGCGAACACCGGGTAGATCGCGGTCTCACTGGTCGGACGTAGCACGAGGGGGACGTCGAGGTCGGCCACCCCCCCTTTCGTGACCCAGTAGACCTGCGCGTCGAAGCCCTTGATGTGCTCCTTCTCCTTGGAGAACTCGGTCGCGGGGATGAGCGCCGGGAACTCGGCAGCCTCCGAGCCGGTGGCTTCGATCTCCCGGATGAGCACGGCGTCCAGCTGGAGGCGGGCCTTGAGCCCGTAGGGGGTCCACACGTTCGCCCCTTTGACCGGATACCGCTTGTCCGTGAGGTGAGCTTCCTCGACGACCGCGAGGTACCACTCCATGAAGGCCGCCTGCTTGTCCGGGAGCTCGACCATCGTTCCGCGGGGAGGGTAGGTCGCAACGTAAAAGCCTGTGCGCCGCGGTCCCCGGCTGCGCGCGCTCGCGCCCGAGACGGCCTCCGCAGGTTCGTCGGCACAAGGAATTATGCTCCCCGACGGGCATGACATCCGGGCCATGCGCCTCGTCGTCTGCATCGACCGCGACGACGACCTCGGCCGGAAGGCGTCGGTCGCGGGGCCCGTCGTCGGACGAGAGTCGGTGCTCGATGCCGCGGTGCGGCTCGGCACGGTCGATCCCGAGGATTCGGATACCAACGCGCTGTTCGCGGCCGTCAACCTCCTGGACGAGCTCCGGGGCGCCGGCGAGGAGTGCGAGGTCTGCGTGCTCACCGGCTCGGGAAAGGTCGGGGTCGTCTCCGACCGTCGGATCGCGGGGCAGTTCGACGACGTGCTCGGACGGGTCGGGGCGAAGTCGGCGTACTTCGTGAGCGACGGGGCGGAGGACGAGTTCCTCTTCCCGATCCTCGCTTCCCGCATCAAGGTCGACGGGGTCCGCCGCGTGTACGTCCGCCAGAACGCGAGCATCGAGTCGACGTACTACACGGTCGTCCGCGCGCTCAAGGACCCGAAGCTCCGGGCGAAGACGGTGCTCCCCGTCGCGCTCGTCCTATTGATCCTCGGGATCGCGGCGGCGAGCGGCGTGCTCCTGTGGGGAGTCATCGGCCTCGCGATCGTCCTCGGCGTCTACCTGATCTTCTGGACGTTCGACATCGACGAAGCGATCATCGAATCCCTTCGCGGCTCGTCGACCGACATCCGCCAGGGGTCCGTCGCCTTCGGCTTCGGGCTCTTTGCGATCGCGCTCGTCGGGGTGGGGTTCCTTACGGGGTACGACAGCTACGCCGCGAACGCGGGCGCCGCCCCGCTCGCGCGGGTGCTGTTCTTCCTGCAGTCGAGCCTGATCTGGTGGTTGTTCGGAGCGCTCGTCTGGGAGAGCGGGCGGGCGATCCGTCGGACCCTCTCCCGCGGCCGGTTCCCCCGCTCGTTCGTCGTCGCGACGACGTCGATCGTCGGGATCGGGCTGGTGAGCTTCGGGATCCTCTACCTCGTACGCTACCTGCAGGGCGTGAGCGGCCCCGCTCAGCTGCCGCTCTTGGTCGCTCTCCTCATCGGCGGCTTCGGCCTCGTGATCGGCGCGGGCGCGCTCCAGCAGTACCTGAAGGCACTCCAGGCGCGCACGGTCCTCGAACCGACCGCTCCCGGCTGAGCGAGCGTGGGGCGACGGTTCAGCCGATCGGCACGTGCGACGCGATCCGCTCGAGATCGGCCCGGCTGACGTCGAGGCCGCAGCGCTCGCGCAGGGTCGCACGGACCTGATCGAGGCCGCGGCCGGCTTCGGCGGCTCGCTCGGCGAGCGTCGCGAGGTCTTCCCAATAGTTCCACGGGAACACGACCCAGACCCACGCATCGCGGGGGATCTCCTCGGCGTAGTAGGTCGGCACGAATTTCGAGTGGGTGATGTGGAGGAACGCCGCGCTCTCGACGCGTTTCGGGCGCTGCTCGGTCACGTGCCGGACGGCGAGCCCTAGGGAATCGCCCGTGTCGGTGATGTCGTCGACGACGAGGACCGACCGGCCCGAGACGGGCCCGCTCAGCCCTTCCGTGAGCTCCGCGGCCCCGGTGGGCGTCGCGGTGACCCCCCAGTGCTGCGCGCGCAACGAGATCAAGTGCTTCACTCCGAGCCGGTCGGCGACGAGCCGGGCCGGTACCCACCCGCCGCGGGTCAGGCCCACGATCGTCTCGGGGATCGCCGCCGCGGCGCGCACCCGCGCGGCGACCCGATCGGCCCAACCCTCGACGTCCGACCAGGACGCCCGCCGGCACCGCGGCAGGTCGGCCATCGACGTCGCGGGCGGGAGCGCCCTACGGGTAGATGCCGCGGATCTGCATCGCGTCGACGACGCGCTGGATCGCGAGGACGTAGGCGGCGGTCCGGTTGTTGACCTTCCGGTCGAGAGCGACCTTGTGCACGTCGTTGTACGAACGGACCATGACGCGCTCCAGGCGGGAGTTGACCTCGTCGAGCTCCCAGAAGTACCCCTGGATGTCCTGGGCCCACTCGAAGTAGCTCACCGTCACGCCGCCGGCGTTCGCGAGCACATCCGGGAGCACGGCGATCTTCTTCTGAAAGAGGATCGTGTCCGCCTCGGGCACGGTCGGGCCGTTTGCGGCCTCGGCGACGATCTTTGCCTGGATCTTGTCGGCGTTCTTCTTCGTGATCTGGTTCTCGAGCGCTGCGGGGACGAGGACGTCGACCTTCGCTTCGAGCACCTCTTCGTTCGAGATCGCTTTCGCTCCCGGGAAGCCCACGACGGAGCCGGTCTTGGTCTTGTGCTCCTCGACGGCGTGGGGATTCAGGCCGTCCGCCTTGTAGATCCCTCCCTTCGAGTCGGAGAGCGCGACGATCTTCGCCCCTTGCTCGTCGTAGAGCAGCCGGCTCGCGACGCTCCCTGCGTTGCCGAATCCCTGGACCGCGACCGTCCCGCCCTTCACCCGGACGCCGAGGTCCCTCGCCGCCTCGCGGATGACGTAGGCGCACCCGCGCCCCGTCGCTTCGCCGCGGCCCTCGCTGCCGCCGAGGCTGATCGGCTTCCCCGTCACGACGCCGGGGACGCTGTAGCCCTTTTGCATCGAGTACGTGTCCATGATCCAGGCCATCGTCTGGCTGTCCGTGTAGACGTCCGGCGCCGGGATGTCCATCTCGGGTCCGATGATCGGGGCGATCTCGCTCGCGTAGCGCCGGGTGAGCCGCTCGAGCTCCCCGTGCGACATGTGCTTCGGATCGCAGACGACGCCGCCCTTCGCCCCACCGTACGGGATGTCCACGACCGCACACTTCCAGGTCATCCAGGCCGCGAGCGCGCGGACCTCGTCGAGCGTCACCTGCGGGTGGTAGCGGATCCCGCCCTTCGTCGGGCCCCGGGCCATGTTGTACTGCACGCGGTAGCCGGTGTAGATCCGGTAGTCCCCACTATCCATCCGTACGGGGAAGTGCACGGTCAGCTCTCGCTTCGGCGCCTTGAGCGTGTCGCGAAGGCCTCCGTCCAGGCCGATGAGATCGGCAACGATGTCGACTTGCGCTTTGGCCGTTTCGAACGGGTTGATGGTGGAACTGCTTGCCATACTCAATCCCCTCGCGGGTACCGCCGGACCCGGGAGCCCCTACTTGAGCGTAGCGCGCGCCCTGCCACGGTTCGACGCGGGGTCCGGCGTTAGACGAACACTGGGAGAGCCGCGGGAGCGCTCGAACGGCTGCCAGCCGGCCCGTGGCATGGGGACGAGGGCATCCCCGGTCTCCAACCAGGCACCCCGCCCACGCTCGACTCGTCCGATCCGGGTCAGCGCGCCTCCGACTCGTCGCACCGCCCGCTCCGCGCGTCGCCAGCGCGCGGGGGATAGGGCGACCAGGAGCTCGTAGTCCCCGCCAAAGAACGCGATCGCCCGTCGCGCATCGGCCGAGCGACCCGCCGCCACCCCCCGAGCAAGGGGAAGCCGTGCCTCATCGATCCGAACACGCACGCGGCTCGCGGCCGCGAGCAGCCGCGCCGAGTCGGCGAGGCCATCGGAGGTGTCGAGCATCGCGTGGGCGAATGGGGCGAGGGCCACACCCTCACGAACCCGGGGGCGAACGTCCACGAGTTCGGAAGCCGCACGACGGCGTCGCACACCTCCCGCCGCGAGGTTCGCCGCAGCCATTCCCCCGCGGCCCACGACGCCGGTGACCGCAAGCCAGTCTCCGGCGCGCGCGCCGGAGCGGGGGACGAGCGCGCGTGCCGAGCCCCACCCGAGGACGGTGCTCGCGATCGCGCGGACCGGTCCGGGTTTGGTATCCCCGCCCACGATGTGCGCGCCGAATCGTGCGCCGAGCCGTTCGGCACCCCGGACCACGGCCTCTGGCCAGTCCGAGCGAGTCCCGACCGGCAGGATCAGCCCGATCAGGATCGCGGCCGGCCGCGCGCCCTTCGCGGCCACGTCCGAGAGGCTCACGGCCGCAGCCGCGGCGCCGACCCGCGCCGGGGGGGAGCCGGGAAGAAAGTGGGTCCCCTCGACCAACAGGTCGGTCGACACGACCGCGACGTGCCCCCGAGGCGGCCGGATGGCCGCCGCGTCGTCCCCGATGGGGAGGGCCCCCGCGTGGCCGGCCGGAAGCGCTCGGGCGAGCCAGCGGTGGAACTCCCGCTCCCGGAGGGCACGGCCCACGGGTCGGTTCCGGCGCGTCATCGGCTGTTCACTTGTACGGGACGAACTCCTTGCCGAGCAGTTCGCGGCCCAGGATGATTCGCATGACGTTGAGCCCTCCCTCCGCGCCCACCAGGTAGGACATGAGGCCGCGTAGGCCGAGCTCTAGGCCGATCTCCTTCGTATAGCCCGCCGCTCCGAACCACATCATGACGCGCTTGACGCACTCGAACGCGAGCGGGGGGGCGGTGAGCTTTACCGCCGCGACGGCCCGGTCGACCTCGCTGCGGTGCGACAGGTCGCCTTTCAGGGTGTACGTATCGAGCAGCCAGGCGGCGCGGCGGCACTGCCACTTGACCGCCTCCACCTGGGTCCAGAGGTCGACCAATTCGAATTGGATTCCCTCGAACTTTCCCAAGGGCCGTCCGAATACGGGTCGTTCCTTGATGTACGCCATGCCCGTCTCGAGCGCTCGCTCGGCGGCGCCGACGCACGCCGCGGCGACGAACGTCCGGGCGACCGTGAACCCCTCCATGGCGCACTCGAACCCGTTGCCTTCCGTGCCGATCAGGTAGTGGGCCGGCACACGTGCGTCGTGGTAGGCGAGGCTTCCCGTTGAGATTCCCATCCGGCCCATGTTGTGGAACCGCTGGGTTGCGATTCCTTCCGTGCGCGTGGGAACGTAGAGGAAGTTGTAGCCTCGAGCGCCGTCCTTGGCGAGCGTCAGATGCCCGCCCCCCAGCGCCTTCGCTTCCTCAACCCCGGATATAAACGACTTCTCCCCACGGACGACGAACGCCCCTCCGTCTCTCCGGGCGGTCGTCCGCATGGCGGCGAGATCGCTCCCGCCGGTCGGTTCGGTGGTCGCGATGCCGAGGAACGCTTTGCCTTGGCAGACGGGAGGGAGCACTTCGCGACGCGCCTCGTCCGTCCCGTGGCGGGCGAAGAGGTGGCCCCAGCCGGCCTCGAGCAGGAAGAACACCGCGGTCGCCATCGAGGAGTCGCCGCGTCCGATCTCCTCCGCGGCGATCTCCGTGAGGACCGCCGACGCACCCATGCCTCCGAACTCCTCGGGCACGGTCATCGCGAGAAGTCCTAGGTCGGCCATCGCTGCGAGGACGCTCGCCGGGATCTTTGCGTCCGAGTCGATCTTCGCTTCGTTCGGGCGCAGGGTCCGATCCCCGAACTTGCGTACCGCGGCCTGGAACGCCGATTCCTCATCGGAGAAACGGAAATCCATGGGAATCCACCCCCGACATGCCCCTAGGATTTAGGCTCGGCGAGGCCGAGACCGAAACCCTCGAGGAACTCCTTTAAGCCGCCTCCGCTGACCGGCTCGGTGAGCGCCATGGCGGTGCGGGTAGCCATCAATGGATTCGGGCGCATTGGCCGGAACATCTTCCGCGCGGCACTGGGCGACCCGGCGATCGAAGTGGTCGCGGTCAACGACATTACCGACGCGAGGACGCTCGCCCACTTGCTGAAATATGATTCGATTCTCGGCAATCTTCCGAACCAGATCACGCACACCGACGATACGATTTCGGTGGATGGCAAGAGCTTCAAGGTCTTCCGAGGCAAGGCTCCGGCGGAGCTGGACTGGGCATCGGTTGGGGCGTCCATCGTGGTGGAGTCCACCGGGCTGTTCACGAAGGGTCCCGAGGCGCGCAAGCACCTTCGGGGCCCCGTAAAGAAGGTCCTGATCTCAGCGCCCGCCACGGATCCCGACACGACGCTCGTTCTCGGCGTGAACGATCGCACGTACGACCCGGCGAAGCATCACGTCATCTCGAACGCATCCTGCACGACGAATTGCCTCGCACCGGTG